>JADLHS010000569.1 GCA_020848635.1 Limisphaerales bacterium | reverse complement strand
TTAAGATCCCGCCACTCGAAGAATTGATTCAGGAAATGACGCGCGCAGCGGAGCGGGCGTTGGATTTGCATGTTCGCGGCCAGAATATATGGGTCGCGGCGGACGGCAGGCTTGTGCGATCCGATTGGGATTCCGGCGAGCCCCGGCAGGAGGTTGCCGTAGTCGGCGATTTCTCGCGCGGTAAGGCGCACGGGGAAGAAATCGAGTGGCGCGCAGCGGACGGCGAAGGGCAACTGACCATCACTCGCTTCAATCTTACGTCCGGTCAGGCCCGGACGAACATCATCGGGGAACCGCCTAACCCCACTGTCGCCGAAGCGACCGCGATCGGAGCAAAAGCGCTTGTGGGCAAAACCAACCCTTCGCCGGCAGCGAAGCCATCCATCGCTCGGAAAGTCCCCATGGAGGCGAACAAAAAACTCGACCCGCAAAAACTCGCCGCGCAATTGGCGGATGCCCCGTACGCTGCGAAAATCGCCGCGCCCGCGACCATCGCCACCGCGATCAACCAGGAGCGCACCATGGCTGAGATCCGCTCTCAGGATGAAGCGCCGGCAGACCGGTCGCTGGCGAAACCCGGGCCGGATTACGCGGATCACTTCACGATTGTTCCCACGCGGGATGGGTTCTTGCAGTTTTCCCGGCGCCTGCTCGAGGAAAAGTTCATCAGCCACGCAGCCATGAAGGCGCCGCCCAAGAAATCCGCGCTCGATGGCAATCTCTCCGTGACGGCCACCACGGCGGTTGCCAACGAACTGCTCAACGAGATGCAACGCAACGCGGGCGGTGATCAGGTGGTGGAAAATGTCAGTCGTTACGCGGTGAAATTGCGGGTCGGTAACGGGAAGGCCGCTGCCGATTGGGCGGGTGAAGTCGTCGGCCCGCCGGCGCTGTTTCCGTTGGCGAGCGTCAACACCCTCGTCGCGGGCAAAACTCTCATCGTCCTGAATCAATCGAACCAGCAGCAATGGCAGAGCACACTCAATTACCCGGTCCTTGAGGGCGGCGGCGATGGCTTCGACGCCGATGACGTTGCCGAGGCGCGCACGGGCCTGGGCCCGGTGGTGGAGCGCGGCGACACGCTTTTCATTTTTGATCAGGGTGTGTTGAGTGCGTTTGACATCGCTACCGGCAACGCCCGTTGGCGGCTGCCTTCGGTCGGCATCTCCGGGATCTACTTTGACGACGCCGGGATGGTTTATGTGAACACCACGACGGCCAGCCCGGACAATATCAAGTATTCCAAGCAAATTGACGTGAGCGACCGGATCAATGCCGTGGTTCTCAAACTGGACCCGAAGACGGGCCAGGAACTTTGGAAGCAAACGCTGAGCGGCAACCTTAGTTATCTTTCCGGACAGTACCTTTACTGTGTGGCCTATACCGGCCCGCGGGACGATGACGACGAGATCAATCCCGACTTGGCGGTGCTGGGCTTGGAGACAAAACCATACCTGCGCATCCGCCGGATCAATCCCAAGAATGGTCGGTTCATGTGGGAGCATTATCAACCGCGCGGCCCGCTGGATGTCAAAATTAACCGCAACACCATCCAACTTGTCTTCAAACGCGAGGTACAGGTGTTGAAATACCTGTCATTCTGAGCCGGCCTGCCGCCCGCAGTTCAAACCATCTTCGGGAGCTGCCGGAGCAGATTGTTCAAGAACACCACGTTGTCGCACTCGACGTAGTTCATGGTGCCGCCCATGCGGGCGAAACTCTTGCAAAACCGGAGGTAGTACGCCGGATTGTCCTTGGGCGGTTCACCCTGACTCCAGTCCCAGTTCCCGCCGTCCTGAATGTCCACGACGTAAATGGTGTGGCCGTTGACGATCTTGCGCCCGGCTTGCAGGCGCAAATTGTTAACGCAACTGAGGCTCTTCTCGAAGACCTGCGGCGCCATGATGGCCGAGCCGACGGATAAGACTACGCCGCCGTCCAGTCCCTCCACGGCCCGGCCGAAGAGCGCGAAGTCGGTCGTCGCGGCGCGGCCAATGACCGCGCCATTGAACATCGGATGATTGGAGATGATGTCGTAGCCGATGCCGGGATGAACCGTGAGGGGAACATTATGTCGGAACGCCTGCGCCAGGATGGAACTCGCCGGATGCTGGTGTTTCACTTCGATGCGGCCTGCCGGGAGTCCATACACGACCATCGCCTGCAACAACTCGGCGCGGGCCGGGGCCAGCGGATGCGCGGGCTCCGCGCTCAAGGATTTCTTCAGTTCCTCAATCGTGGGCAGCGTCGTGCCGTTCTCGACGATGAACCGGCCAAGACTGCGACCGTAGCCTTCGCCCCGCAACGCCCCCGCCAGCATCGCGAGCTGGAGATTGCGGCCGGTTTCGTCCCAGGTGCCAAACGTGCCCGTGGCCACATTGTCGCGGACGCTCTCCGCCGTGCGCCCCTGGAAGGCGAGTTCCCAATCGTGAATCGTCCCGGCGCCGTTGGTGGCGAGGTGCGTGACCCAACCGCCCGCGACGAGGGCATTCACCACCTCAAGCAAACCATTCTTCACCAGATGCGCGCCGTACAGCAGCATGACACTTGCGCCACGTTTGCGCGCCGCCGTGATCTTCGTCACGCACTCGCGGATTCGCCCAACCATTTCGTCCGGGCAAGGAACGTTGCTCTCGCTGGCCCCGGTCAAGAGTTCCTCCAGGGTGCTGAGATTTCGGCGTTGAGCCAGCGGGTAGGCTTTGATTTGTTTCAGGTCGAGGGGTGTTGGAAAATCTTTCATCGTGCGCGGTCATTTAAGCACGGAGGAACCCGGTTGAAAACGGATTTCTTACTGAGCGGGTACTGGGAGCGGGGCTTCCAGGTGCTGCCTCGTGACGGTGGGCATCCTTGCCTGCCGTAGCGCCGGCGCATCCTGCCCGGCGGATAGACCGCGCGCATGCTCGGGCGGCTTGAAGTTTTCATGAGTCGCCAATAAATTCCGGCACCATTCCGGGTGGCAGGATGCCGCCCTCCACGTCAGGCAAGATGCCTGACGCCACATTCCCTGTCCGATTTTGCCTTCGGCGGCTACTATAGGGTGAGTGAACGATCAAACTGACGCCCAACTGCTGCGCGCCTACACGGAGCAACGCTCCGATCCGGCCTTCGCCGAACTGGTG
>JADLHS010000568.1 GCA_020848635.1 Limisphaerales bacterium | reverse complement strand
GCGATGCCCGACCGTCAGTCGCGACCGCGAACTTGAGATTGTCAACGGACTGAAACGCACTGCCATTCCAAGCCCGTCCCGAGCGACGGGCGAGCCGCGCGATGATCGGCGCGCTCCAGTCGGCGAACCAGAAACCAACGAGACTGAGCATTGAACGCAAACGGACAATTGATTGAGACCCTGATCCGCTCCAAGACGTTTCAAGACTACGCGCGGGCCTTCTCGGAGGCCACCGGGCTGCCATTGGCGCTCCGGCCGGTCGAGACCTGGCAATTGCCGTTTCACGGCCGGCGCAGGGAAAACAGCTTCTGCGCCCTGATGGCCGAGAAAACCCACACCTGCGCGGCGTGCCTTCAGTTGCAAGCGAAACTCGCACAGGATGCCACGAACAAACCGGCCACCCGGACCTGTGTCTATGGCCTGTGCGAAACCACCGTCCCGGTGAAACTCGGACCGAGCCTGCTCGGTTACCTGCAAACCGGCCAGGTCCTGCGCCGGAACCCAACCGACGCGTCCTTCCAGCAAGCCGTCGCGCAGGCGGCCCAACGCGGCGTGGATATTGACAACCCACGGACGAAGCAGGCGTTCTTCAAGACCCCGGTTGTCGCGCGGAAGAAATTGGCCGCCGTGGTGAACCTGCTGACCATTTTCGCCGACCATCTCGCGATGAAAAGCAACCAACTCGTGGTCGAGACGGCGAACGCGGAGTCGCCGATCATCGCCAAGGCGAAACACTTCATCGAAGCGCACTCCACAGAAAACCTCTCGTTGGGCCAGGTTTCGAGTTTCGTGAATATGAGCCGCTTTTACTTCTGCAAGCAATTCAGCAAGGCCGCGGGCCTGAGCTTCACGGAGTTCGTTTCGCGCACCCGCGTCGAGAAGGCGAAGACCCTGCTGTTCAATCCCAACCTGCGCATCAGCGAGATCGCCTTCACCGCCGGCTTCCAGTCCCTTTCGCACTTCAGCCGGATGTTCAAACGCATCGTGGGGCAGCCCCCCATCGCCTATCGCCGCAAGCTGCCGGAAACGACACGCCGCCGGCTTGGCGGGAGCAACTGCATTGACTCGCAAGCTGAAGCGAGGCCCGGCGCGGCACAGAACGCCTTCTGTCGAGAGAACATCGCCGATTCCGGCCTTATCCCCGAACCGACGCTCAAAGTTCCGGCTCAAAAGAACGGCGTGGCCTTTTATCCCAATCCCGCGACCCGCGTCCGTCTCCCGACTCGTTCCGGATGAAAACACCGGTAAGTTATTGAAAGTCTGGTGGGGTTTCACCCCATATCGCCCGCGCTGTTTTCGGGTGATGCTCTCCTGTCATGAATGGCCAACCGCTCCTTCAAAACGGAAATACGGGCAAAGCCCAATCGCTGCTGGCGGGGCGCATTCAGACCGTGAAAGGACATTTATGTTAGGAACCGTCTTGGTGGTCTTGCTGATTCTGCTGTTGCTTGGCGCACTGCCAACCTGGCCGCACAGCAAAAACTGGGGCTATGGTCCGACTGGGGGATTGGGTCTGGTTCTAGTCATTCTCGTTGTCTTGGTCCTGCTGGGCAAAGTCTGATCATGCAGGGCGTGAACTCTGAAGCGCCGCACGACATCGGTCGAGCCTGCCGGCGGCTGGCTTTGTCCGGCCAGCGTCATTGGTTCGCTCGGAGGTCTGCTCTTCGCGTGACGCGCAACGGAGATGAGCATCGCCATCGTTTTTTAATGGTACTCACCGCGTGAACCCCAAATCCCAAAACCCACCAACTGCGGGCACCGAGCCCAACGTCTCGACAACCACGGCTGCCGCCCCAGAGGAGGAAGCGCTCGGCAAGGAACTCGCCGAGCAAAAAGAACAGCATTTGCGCCTGGCCGCCGACTTCGACAATTTCAAGCGGCGGAGTCGTCAGGACGCCGAGGCCCGAGCCGGCGCGCAAAAGGAATCGCTCATCCATGAGCTGCTGCCGGTCATTGACAACCTTGAACGGGCTTTGGCCGCCGGCGCCTCCGCCGGCTCCCAGTCGTTTCATCAGGGGGTGGACATGACGTTGCAGCAACTGCGCCTCTTGCTCCGCCAGCATGGCGTCGAGACCGAGGAGAGCGTCGGTCAGCCATTCGACCCGCAGCGACATGAAGCGGTTTCGCAAGGCCATGACCCGACGAAAACCAACCACACCATCCTCGAAGTGTTCCAGCGCGGTTACCGGCGGGGGGCCAAGATCCTGCGCCCGGCCAAAGTGGTGGTCAATGACCTGACCCATTCCAAGCCCGCCCGCCATGGCCGTTGAATTCAAAGACTATTACCACGTTCTCGGGGTGTCGCCCAAGGCGACGGACGACGAGATCAAGAAGGCCTTTCGCACGCTCGCGCGCAAGTATCATCCCGATGTCGCCAAAGACAAAAAGTCGGCGGAGGAAAAATTCAAGGAACTCAACGAAGCGCACGAGGTCTTGAGCGATCCGGAGAGCCGCCAAAAATACGACCAGTTGGGGGCCAATTGGAAAACGGGCGTGCCATCGCGGCCGCCGCCGGGTCGGGCGGGCGGACGGCCCACGGAACACCGGGCCGGGGACGAAACGGACGAGTTCCAATTCGAAGGCACGGGTTTCAGCGATTTCTTTGAACAGTTTTTTAGCGGACAAGCCAGCCGGGCGCGCGGGGCTTCGCCATTCGGCCGCCACGGGGCGGCCAACGGCAACCAGGAGCCGGAAGCAGCGTATCGGGGCCAGGATATTCAGGGGGACATTCTCATCACGCTCGATGAAGCGCTGAAGGGCGCCATGCGAACCATTTCCGTGCGGCGAACCAATGCCCGCACCGGTCAGGCGGAGCCGGCAACCTATCAGGTGCGGATTCCAGCCGGCATCCAGGCCGGCCAGGCGATCAAGGTGCGAGGCAAAGGCGGCGAGGGGTTGGGAGGCGGCAGCGCCGGAGACATCTATCTGAGAGTCCGCTACGCCCAGCACCCGGATTGGCATACGCGGGGCGCCGATCTGGTGGGTCAATTGGAATTAACGCCGTGGGAGGCGGTCCTGGGGGCGACGGTTCCCGTGCGAACGCTGGAAAGCACCGTCTCGATTAAAGTCGCCGCCGGCACGCAACAGGGGCAGCAGTTGCGCGTCCGGGGCCAGGGCCTGCCCGCCGGGGCGGGCAAACGCGGCGATCTTTACGTCGGCGTTTCCATCCAAGTGCCACCCCATGTAAGCAAAGAGGAAGAACGCTTGTGGAAACAATTGGCGGACCAATCCACCTTCGATCCGAGGAAGGCCGCGTGAGTTTACATTTGGGCGTGGCCGGCCCCGGCATTAGCCGAACCAGCACTGTAGCCCTTTGGGTTGGCGGCGGCTCCGGGTTGGCAGGGTATGGGGTGAACGCCCCATGGTATCGGCAACGTATTCCCAGGCCCCATGGCGACGGCACACCAAACGGGTTTCCGTCGCCAGCGACGGCGCCCTGAACCGCATCCGGCTTCTACACGGAGCGAACTCCTGACCTATGAATTGGACGCCCCTGAATATCACGGTCCGGGTGGGCTGCAACCTCGCCTACGATACGCCCGTGCAAACACCCGTGCTGTTTGTGCTTAAACCCCGGCTCGAAGGCCGGGTGTTGGTGATGCAGGAGAAGCTCTCGTTCGGCATCGGTCTGCCGTCGTATGAGTTTCAAGATTCTCACGGCAACATCACCTATCGCTCGATGTTCATGCCGGGGCGAAATGAGATTCAGCACGATGCGTTAGTCGCCGTTTCCTCGCTGCCGGACCCCCGGGAGATCCGGGGCAACATCTTGCCGGTGGGGCAGCTCCCCTTTGAACTCCTGCGCTACACGTTGCCGAGCCGGTACTGCGATTCGGACAAGCTGATGAACTTTGCGTGGCAGCAATTCGGGTCGATCCCCCACGGCCTCCCCCGCGTCCAAGCCATCTGCGATTGGGTTCACAACAACATTGAATATCGCTTCGCTTCCGGACGGGCGGATCTTTCCGCTTCGGAGGTGATCGCGCGGCGCTATGGCGTGTGCCGCGATTTCGCGCATGCAGCCATCGCCCTGTGCCGCGCATTCAATCTGCCCGCCCGTTACGTGACCGGCCATCTGCCGGACATTGGCTTCGTTGATCCCGGCACCCCGATGGATTTTCACGCATATTGCGAGGTGTATCTCGGCCAGGAATGGCTCACCTTCGATCCGCGATTCAACGTCCCGCGCATCGGTCGCGTCAAGGTAGCCCACGGCTCGGACGCTGTGGACGGCGCGTTTGCCACCATCTACGGCGAGGCCAGCCTCACCCATTTTGAAGTCTGGGCCTATCAGGTGGATCCCCAGCGAGTGTCCGTCGGCGATCCGATTGATCTCTCCCAGCGGCTCGATGGCACTCAGACGGTGCGGCTCAGCTAGTCAAAGCGGGGGCGCAGCGCCGACGGTTGCGGGAAAACCGATATACCCATTGCCACAAGCAAAAGTGAGCGGGCTCAGTCCGCAGTTGCAAGATCGCCCCGCGGTTCCGGGACGCTCACCGGTCCCCCGACTTTCATTTCGACGAAATGTTCCCGCCGGTCGTCCACCAAAGGAACCGTTTCCCCGGCCAGTTCCTTTCCGTCGAGAAACAGTTGATGCGCCGCCAGCAAATCACCCAGGCGCCGGTTGATGGTGATGTGATAAACCGTCTGCCGGTAGCGATAGTGGATTTTGTATGTCTTCCAACTTTTCGGCAGCCGGGGAGCCAGTCGCAGTTGGTCGCCTTCGAGATTCACACCCAGCAGCGTCTCGATGAGCAGCCGATACATCCAGCCAGCCGAACCGGTGTACCAGGTCCATCCGCCCCGGCCGGTATGGGGCGCGACCGCATAAACGTCCGCCGCAACCACGTACGGTTCCACCTTGTAAGTGGCGATTTGTTTGGGTGTCGCGCCGTGATGGACGGGGTTGAGCAGCGCAAACAACTCCCACGCGCGCTCGTGTTCTCCCATGAGCGCAAAGGCCATGGCGGTCCAAATGGCGCCGTGGGTATATTGGCCGCCGTTCTCCCGCACGCCCGGAATGTAACCTTTGACGTAACCCGGATTCAGGGCCGCCGTGTCGAACGGCGGATCGAACAACTGGATCAACTTGGCTTTGCGCCGGACCAGGCGCTGGTCAACGGCTTCCATTGCCTGCCGGGAACGCTGCGAATCACCGGCGCCGCTGATCACCGACCAGCTTTGCGGCAGGGAATCAATCTGACATTCCGGATTGGTCGAGGAGCCGAGCGGCTCGCCGTTGTCGAAGTAGGCGCGGCGATACCATTGGCCGTCCCAGGCGTGGAGTTCAATGTTCTGTTGCAGTTGTCGCG
>JADLHS010000567.1 GCA_020848635.1 Limisphaerales bacterium | reverse complement strand
GCTCGGCATTGATTTCATCGTCTCCTCGGCGAACAAGTGCATCCAGGGCGTGCCGGGCTTTGGCTTCGTCATCGCGCGGAAATCCGAGCTGGCCAAATGCTCGGGGCGCGCCCGGTCCGTTTCGCTCGATATTTACGATCAATGGTCGGGCATGGAAAAAGGCCATGGCAAATGGCGCTTCACTT
The DNA here is from genome assembly GCA_020848635.1 of Limisphaerales bacterium. Lineage (GTDB taxonomy): Bacteria > Verrucomicrobiota > Verrucomicrobiia > Limisphaerales > JADLHS01 > JADLHS01. The sequence continues at coordinate 3,138 of JADLHS010000567.1, read as the reverse complement.
CGCCCACCCACGTCGTGCGGGCCTTTGCGCAGGCGATGAAGGAACTGGAAGAGGAAGGCGGCGTGGCCGCCCGTTTCGCCCGCTACACCGAGAATCAACGCCGGCTCGTGCGGGGCATGGAGCGGCTCGGCTTCCGCTGTGTCCTCCCGCTTGCCCTGCAAAGCCCGATCATCACCGGCTTCTACAATCCCGAAGCGCCCGGCTATGACTTCATGAAATTCTACGACCTCCTGAAGACCAAGGGCTTTGTCATCTACCCCGGCAAAGTCACCGGCATCAATTCATTTCGCATCGGCACCATCGGCCATGTTTTCCCCAAGGACATTGATCGCCTCATCGTGGCCGTGGAAGCTAGCCGATATTGGGTTTGATTCGCCCCATGAAGCCACCTCAGAAATACCCCGTTCCTCGGGGCCTCACTGAGGGTCCAAATTTCTGTTAGCCTTGAAGCGTATGAGCAGGGCTACGTCTATCTCATTCCTCAGCGTTCAAATCGTTGCAATTTTTCTGGCTGGATGCGAGCGCCGTGAATCCGCGGACTCGAATGGCTCGCAAAAACTGCAGACTATCATTATCCAAGACGAGAAGTTGGAGGGCTCGCCGAAAGAAATCGTCGCGCAACTAAACCGACTGGCGAAGAAATATGATCAGCCTACGCAAGAGGGAATTGCGATCCGCTTTGACCCTGCAGTTGACGGTGAATGCTCCAGTATGAGTATTTTTCGAGGAGGAGAGCCTTTGTCCAATTGGCTCAAGGCGGTGTGCGACTCTTGTGGCTCAAAATATCGCGTCGATGGCACGAACATTGTCATCGAGCTCGTTCCCCTTTCAGAAAAACGAACGGCCAACCTCGAGACTTACCTGACGAATGGAATAGTTGAACTCTGTCGGGAATTTAGGTCAAAGCGTGGTCAGGACCGGTTTGGCCTCGGCGAGCAGATCTTTCGGCTTCTCCCTCAATCGCCGGAGACTTCGTCAAAGGAAGTGTTTTCTGGCACAATCGTGACGTACGATTACCGAAGTCCTAGTTACAAACTTTATAAGAAGGATGTTCTAGTTTTGCTCGGAGAGCCGGATAGAAACATCAACAACCAGAGGTTCTGTTACTCGCTTCGCCCAACTGGAGATACGTATGCGGAGCTTTCTGTTGAGTTCGGAGAATATGATTACGCAGTAAATCCCTTTCTGTATTGGAAATGATGAAATGACGGGAATGTTAAAAGCGGAGTTCAGCAACCCGGACGCCGTGAATGGCGCGATTGCAGCTTGTTTCCAATCCGCGAAATAGTGCCGCGGACTTCTCGACTTGGATTGTGGGAGAGCCTAGCCTTCCCCACTAACGGAACACAAAATCGCAGCGTGCCCCTCAGGCCAATATGCGTTCCCGCTTGGGATCCACGGGCGGTTGCAGGCTCATGCTGGCGGGCCAGTGAATTCCATCCTGCAAGATCGTGTAGTCGCCGCTCGTGAGATAAGCTTTATCCACGGGCCCACCGCCGGGACGCTTGATGTATCCCAAGGCGAGTGGTTTGCCGAGTGTCGGCGAGAAGCAGCCGCTGCTGGTGTAACCCACCAATCTGTTATCCCGGAAAATCGGCTCATTGCCCCACAAGGTCACGGTGGGGTCCGTAACCTCGAGCGTCAGTGAAACCAACCGCTTGGTAAGGGGTTGGTCTTTCAGGCCAAGCAATTTTTCCTTGCCCAGAAATTCCTTGGACCAGGCAATGGCGAAGCTGAGTCCGGCTTGAAAGGGGTTTTCGTCCACGGACAACTCAGTGCCGAAAGCGCGATAGGCCTTCTCGACGCGCATCGTATTGATGGCATAAGTCCCGGCCGGTCGGATTCCTTCCGGCGCCCCGGCCGCGAGCAGGGCATCCCACACCGCCGGCAGGACCGCCGCCGCGCCATGCAATTCCCAGCCCAGTTCGCCGACATACGTCACGCGTAGCGCCCGTACCGGCTGTCCCGCCACCCGGACTTCCGCACTGTGCCCAAAGGGAAGCGCCGCGTTGCTCAGGTCTGTCGCCGTGACCCGGGAGAGGATCGTCCGCGCCGCCGGACCCATGATCGAAACCACACCCAACTCAGCCGTCATATCAGTGAGGGTCACATCCGCCCCGGCGGGGACGTGTTGCAAGATCCAGTCGGCATCATGCGCAGCCTGCTGGGTGGAGGTGATGACGTAAAACCGGTCGGCGGCCAGCCGGACCACGGTGAGATCGCTCGCGAAAGTTCCCCGCTCGTTGAACATCGCGGTGTACACGATGCGCCCAATGGCCACAGCCACGTCGTTGCCGCAGAGTCGTTGCAACGTCGCCAATGCGTCGGTACCGCTTAATTCGAACTTGGCGAAAGTGGATTGATCAAACAGCGCCGCACTCCCGCGACAAGTCTTCACCTCCGCCGCCACGTACGGCGCCCAGTTCTGTTTCTTGAAGGAATACTGGATCTCCGGCGTGATACCGGCCGGCGCATACCACAGCGGCCGTTCCCAACCAGCACTTTGGCCGTAGCAGGCGCCGAGCGCCGAAGTTTTCTCATGCAAGGGCGAGCGGCGGGCATTGCGGGAAGTCTCCATCTCGCGGTTGGGCCAGGCCATCTGGTAATGCAGACCCAGCACCTCGGCGGCGCGCGTCATGAGATAGCCGCGCTCATTCTGGAGCGGCGCAAAGCGGCGCACGTCCACGCTCCATAAATCCATCGGCATCTCGCCGCCTTCGAGCCAGTCCACAGTGTATTTGCCAACGCCACCGGCGCTCGCAATGCCCACGCTGTTGAAACCCGCCAGCACAAAGAGGCCTTCGGTCCGCGCCGGCGGGCCCATCAGGAAATTGTTGTCCGGCGTGAAGCTCTCCGGTCCGTTCACAAACTTCGGAAACTTCGCCATCCGGAGCGCCGGAATGCGATGTTTGCCCGCCGCCAGGGGTTCGGAAAATTTTTCCCAATCATCATTGAGCAGGGCAAACTTAAAATCCCCGGGCACGGTATCGCCCACCTGCCACGGCTTCGAGCGCCACTGGAACGCCCCGAGTTTGATGGACCCATCATCCAGCGTGCGGAAGTAGATTGCGGCATCGGGATCCCGGGCACACGGGAGATCGCGGGCCGCACCGGGAATCGGCTCGCTCAAAACGTAGT
>JADLHS010000665.1 GCA_020848635.1 Limisphaerales bacterium | reverse complement strand
TCGACGTTCATCGTGGCCGACGAGACGCACCTGTGGGTGCTGCCTCGACTCAAGCGACTGCACCGCGTCATGGTCCGCAACCTGCTCAAGCGCAAGGTGGCGTCCGGCTGGATGTTGGAGACCTCGACGATGTACGGCGCAGGCGAGGGCTCGGTAGCTGAGGGCACGCACGCCTACGCGCTGGGCCGCGGTGACGACGCCTCGCTGTTGTTCGACCATCGGCAGGCGGACGAGTCGCTGGACCTTGCGGACCCGGCGCAGCGCATGGCGGCGCTTCGGCAGGCATACGGCCCTGCCTCTGAGTGGATGAATCTCCAGGCGATCTCCGACACGTGGGATGACCCGCAGTCGTCCGAGGCCGAGTTTCGACGGTACTGGTGCAATCAGCCGGTGCCGATGGTGGAGCGCGCTACGTCGATTCTGCCGAAGTGGCCGGCGTGCCTCGACCCGGCTCGGGACGTGGCGAAGCTGGCTCCGTCGGTGGCGCTGGCAGTGTCGTTCGACAGGCAGTTCGCAGCGATCGGGGCAGCCGCGCTGGATGGCGACGTTCTGGTGGTTAAGCCGTTGCGTCATGGCGCTGGGCTGGGCTGGGTGGTGGCTGAGGCTGCCGAGGTCTGCGCCCGGCTGGATGTGTCGCTGGTGGTGGATGAGCGGGGCCCTGCTGCTTCGTTGGGCGCTCAACTCGAGGCTGCTGGCGTCAAGGTCCGCTGGATAGATTCGGCGGTGGTGTGCGACTCGGCTGCGCTGGTGTTCGACCGCGTGGAGGCCGGGGCGTTGGCGCACGCGGGCTACCCCGAGCTCGACGCCGCCGTGGATGTGGCCGCGTGGCGTTCGGTTGGTGAGCGGCGGGCGTTTGGCCGTCGGGCATCCGCGGGCGATATCTCGCCGCTGGAGGCCGTGTCGCTGGCCGGCTGGGCTGCTGTGAACGAAAACGATTACGACGTGCTCGACTCAATCGGATAGGGGGCGCCATGTTGACGACTGCGCTCGACCTCATCGGCGCCCTGCTGATCATTCTGGCCGTGGCTGTGTTCGTGTGGCCTTGGTCTGTCGCCGGCGCCCTTGCCCTGGCAGGCGTGGGCGTGCTGGGCTTGTCCTGGCTGGCTGACCGGAAGGCGCGCCCGTGAGCCTGTTCCGTCGAACCGAGAGCAGGGCGCTCTCCCGCATGGACTTGTGGGGCGCAGCGTTGCCCACAGAGTCGTCCGATCCGCTGCGGCTGATCCCCCTGTACTCCGCCGTTACGGGCATCGCCGACGACGTGTCCGTCATGCCGTGGCACTGCTACCGCGACAGTGGCGCGGGCTGGGGGCAGAAGCTCAACCGGCAGCCCCGGCTCCTGACCGATCCGACGGGTACCGGGCTGGGCTTCATCCCATGGATGAACCAGGGCGTCACCTCGGCGGCGCTGTGGGGGTTCGCATTCGCGCCGATCCTGCAATGGGACAGCACGGGCCCGTCCGTGGCGCGCTGGGCGCATCCCGGGCGCGTGGACATCGACGAGACGGGCACGTCTCCGGTGTTCAGGATCGACGGCCGCGTGATCTCGGAGTACATCTACGTTCCCGGGCCCGTCCTCCCCGGCTCGATCCGTGGGCTGTCTCCGACCGCGCTGTTTCGGATGCAGTTCGGCACGAGCTTGAACGCGCAGCGCTACGCCTCGGAACTGTTCCAGGCCGGCGTCATGCCCCCCGGCGTGTTGCGCAACACGCAGAAGGGACTCCCTGAGGGAGCCGCGCCTGCCGTGAAGGAGAAGTTCAAGCAGTCGGTAGCCAACCGCGACATCTTCGTCACGGGCAACGACTGGGAATGGACGCCGCTGGCGGCGCCTTCTGACGATGTGCGGTTCCTGGAGACCATCCGCGCCGGCGCCACTGAGATCGCAGCAATCTACCGTGTTCAGCCTGAGGACATTGGCGGCGAGGCCGCCGGCGGCTCGCTCACGTATTCCACGCTGGAGATGAATCAGCAGAACCGTAACCGGCGTGCCCTCCTGCCATGGGTGCGCCGGTTTGAGTCTGCGCTCACTGCGGTGTTCCCGCGGCCGCAGTACGTGAAGGCGAACATGGACGCACTGATTCGCCCCGACATCATGGCGCGGATGCAGGCGCACGAAATCGGGCTGCGCACCGGCATGGAGACCCTCGCCGAGGGCCGCGCGCTCGAGGATAAGCCGCCGCTGTCCCCCGAGGAGATCAACGAGTGGCAGAACCTCTACAGGAAGTCGGCTTCCCCGGCGACCACTGAGACGACCGGAGGAAACTGATGGAACGAGAGTTGGAGATCCGCACCGCCGCGCACGCAGTGGAGTTGCGCGCCGAGGGCAACGGGCTGGGCACGCTCACGGGCTACGCGGCCGTGTTCAATCGCCACTCGCAGAACCTAGGCGGGTTCGTGGAGCAGGTGGACCCGGCCGCGTTCACGAAGTCGCTGGCCGACGGACTGCCCGTGATGGCCCGCGGCAACCATTCGGACGCGATGCTCCTGGGCACCACATGGGCCGACACGCTGCGCCTGTCCGTTGACGGGACCGG
>JADLHS010000566.1 GCA_020848635.1 Limisphaerales bacterium | reverse complement strand
CCAGTTGTTGCACCCCGCCGGCTTCCGCCTGCACGAGGTGCAGCGCGATCCGTTCGGCGGAGCGGGGCCCCACGCCAGGCAGTTTGCTCAACGCGGCGATCAGCGCGGTAATGGATTCGGGAAGCATGGCCATGCCAAATTAAAAAGGAAAAATGAAAAAAGGCGAACCGCCCCCATGGTCGTGCCACATTTTACATTTTGCATTTTGCATTTTCAATCTCTCACCCAAACCCCGGCAGTTTCATACCCGCCGTAACTTTGCCCAGCTCGGCATTCGAAATTTCCCGACCTTGATTTAACGCCTGATTCACCGCGGTCAGAATCATGTCCTCCAACAGCGCCGCATCGGCGGGGTTGAGCGCCGCCGGGTCAATTTTCACGGCGGCAAGGCTGCCGTCGCACCGGGCCGTGATGCGCACCGCGCCGCCACCGCTGGTGGTTTCCACGGTGCGGACAGCGAGCTGGGCCTGGACCTGTTCCATCTGCTGCTGCATGCGCGCCGCTTGTTTCTGGAGTTGGGCAACGTTGAACATGGTTTGATTCCTTAAGGTGCTAACTGGCTGACTAAACGCGAGGAAAACAGCTTCACGCCCGCACTTCCACAATCTGGCCCTTGAAAACTTCCAGCGCCCGGGCGATGAGCGGATCGTTCTTGAAATCGTCTTTGTTGAACGGGACGGATACCGACTTTTCCTTGCTCGCCGCCGGGGCCGGTTTCGGGGCACTGGGGCCGGCGGCAACGGTCTTGGCCGCCGGCGGCACCGCCACCAGGGCGGGAACCGGCGGCGCCGCTCGCGCGCGACCCACAGGCGCTTCGGCTTTCACGAACTTGATCTGCGAGTTCGCATGACCAAGCTCGGTCAGCTTGGTTTGAAGCAGCGTGTGCGTGCCGGGATTATCCGCCAGCCCCATTTCGTCCGCAAACTCCGGATCATAACCAATGGTGAGCAGGCCGTTCGCAAATGAGACCGGATGCCCATTGATCAGATAGCCGCCCCGAAACCGGCTGGCGCGCGTAACCGCTTCCACCAGTTGCGCCCAGAGCGTCTCCAAATCCGTCGCAGCCGCGGGCGCTCCCGCAAATGCGTGGCCGCCGGCATCACTCAGCGCACTCTTGGATGAGAGTGGCGAGGCAGGTGGAGGCAAGGAGGAAACCGGAGGCGAGGATATGCGCCGACTCACGTCGGCGGCTGCGGGAATGGAGGCGGGCGCCGCCAGGCCGGCATTCCCCTGCCCGCGCAGCGCATGGAGCTGTTTCAACACCGCGTCGAGGCTGACGGCATTGCGCGCCTCGATTGCCCGCAACAGGGTGACTTCGATCAAAATCTTTTTCGACGCCGCGTCGCGCAAGCGGAGTTCCGCATCCGCCAGCACTTCGAGGATGCGCGTCAAGGCATCGGCGGTGGCCAGCGCGGACTGCTCCGTGAGCGACGCGGCTTCGGCTTCGGAAACTTCCAACAGATTCAGATCCCCATTGGAAACCTGGAAAAGAATCAGGTTGCGGAAATGGCTGAGCAGGTCGGAAAGCAGCCGACCCAGATCCTTGCCCTTCTGGGCCAGGTCGCCGAGCTGGCGGAGCGCCGTATGGATTTCGCCGGCCAATACCGCCCGGCTGAGTTCGAGAATCTGCCCTTGCGCGGTGAGCCCGAACATCGAAAGTACGTCGGCTTCCTCAATCTTATCACCGCAAAAGCTGATGAGCTGATCCAGCGCACTCTCCGCGTCGCGCATGCCGCCGTCCGCGCCGCGCGCGATGGCGTAGAGTGCCGCCGCGTCAATGGCCACCTGCTCCAAACCGGCAATGTGCGCGAGGTGTTTGACGATGAGCGCGGTGGGAATACGCCGCAAATCAAAGCGCTGGCAGCGGGACAGGATGGTCGCCAGCACCTTTTCCGGATCGGTCGTGGCGAACATGAACTTCACATGCGCCGGGGGTTCCTCGAGGGTCTTGAGTAGGGCGTTGAACGCCTGCGTCGAGAGCATGTGGACCTCGTCAATGATGTAGATTTTGAACTTGCCGTTGGCCGGCACATATTGGCAGGTCTCGCGCAGTTCGCGCACCTGTTCCACGCCGTTGTTGCTCGCCCCGTCAATCTCCATCACGTCCAGCGCCCGCCCGTCGGTGATTTCCTTCACGCGTTCGTCATTGTCATCGAAGTCCACCTTCGGACCGCCGGTGCAGTTGAGGCATTTGGCGAAGATGCGGGCGACGGTGGTCTTGCCCGTGCCGCGCGGCCCGCAGAACAGGTAAGCGTGCGCGATGCGGTTCTGGCCAATGGCGTTGGCGAGCGTCTGGGTGACATGCTCCTGCCCAACCACGTCAGCAAACCGCTGCGGGCGATACTTGCGGGCTATGACCTGATAGGACATTTGCGATTAAGATTGAGAGAAAGATTACGATTAAGATTCCGCGCGTCGAGCAACCGTTTCAAATCGTCAATCGTAAATCCCCACACGTAAATAGAAAAATGCTAGGGTGACCACGGCAGATACGGAGCAAACTACCGTTGCTGCCTTCCGGCCCTGGCGGGGTTCGTAAGTCCACATTCCATGGGCCCTAGCGCGGAAAACTGTGCGGGAGCAGCGCGGAGGCTTCAAGCGAAATCCAACGCTCCGAAGTCAGCTGCCCGCTGCCAGCCGGTTCACGCGGATGCGGGATTGGACGCTCGGCGTTCAATTTCACCCCAATCCGCCGGCCTTCGTGACTCAACCGCTGTTGTTGCCGGCAGCCGCAACGCGCCCGGACCCGCCCGAATGCGGCATTTTCGGCAGATATGAAATTGACACCGCCGAGGCGCTTGGTACTGTGTCATGGCACAGTTTTCCGCGCGGAGCGGACGGGGTGTCTCCCCGTCGCACGGCGGGCGCAATTTGAAAGAGTTTTTCATGAGTGATTCATCAGTCGTGGCGCAAGCAAATGGCGGAGCGCCGAAGATTTCCAAAATCGCCGAAGCCGTCATCCGCATTGCCGGCAATTCCCAGGATGGCATCCAGGCCATCGGCGGTTTCCTCGCGCGGCTGGCTGGCCGCAGCGAACAGGAAGTCATGACATTCATGACGATTCCCTCCACCATTTCCGGCGGACCTTCCATTTTTCAGGTACGGATTGGCTCAGGCGAAGTGCTCAGTTCCGGCGACGAGGCGGACGTATTGCTGGCGTTCTACCAGCACTCCTACGAAGGCCACCTCAACTCGCTCCGGAAAGGCGGTATCGTGTTGTATGATTCCGACCATGTTACCGCCAATCCCGAGTGGCAAAAGAACTACCATCACATCGGCATTCCCATTTCCAGCCTCACGGTCGAAGCCATTGGCGGCACGGCCAAGGACAAGGGGAAGAACATTTATTCGCTCGGCCTGATTGCGAAGATGTTCGATCTCAACATCCCCAAGCTCGAAAAACTCGTCACTGAGCGCTTCACCGGCAAAGATCAAAGCATCGTGAAGAATGCGCTCGCCGCGTTTCATGCCGGCTACGCGCACTCGCTGGGCGGCGTTCTCGAGACGTTCAAGTTCGTGGACAGCCAGAACAAGAGCGGCAGCCAGGTGGTCATGAACGGCAACGAAGCGCTGGGCTACGGCTTGATCGCCGCCGGCGTGCGTTTCGGCGCGGGCTATCCCATCACGCCCTGGTCGGACATCATGGAACTGCTCCGGCGGGAACTGCCGAAATACGGCGGCTCGTTCATCCAGACGGAGGACGAAATTGCCGCCATCTCCATGGCCATTGGCGGCAGCTACGCCGGACGCGTGGCGGTGACCGGATCCAGCGGCCCGGGGATTTCCCTCAAAACGGAGGCCCTCGGTTGGGCGGTCATGGCCGAAATGCCGCTGATCATCGTGGACGTGCAACGCGGCGGGCCTTCAACGGGCATGCCGACCAGCATCGAACAGTCGGACCTGAACATCGCCTGCTTCGGCAGCCATGGCGATGCCCCGCGCGTCGTCATCGCCCCCGCCGACGTGGAGGATTGTTTTTATACCGCGATTGAGGCCGTCAACATCGCGCGCAAATACAGTGTGCCGGTGTTTATTATCACCGACCAGGGGATCGCCACGCGCATCGAAGCCTTCCGCGAACCCAATCTGGAGAAGATTTGCCAGGACATCGGGCCGGACTTCCTCCCCGTGGCGGAGCACAAGCCCTACGATTTGTCCAAACCCGACGGGATCACGCAGCATCTGCCACCCGGCACCCGCATTGGCAGCGGGAAATACCCCATCGTCACCGGCCTCGAACACGACGAACTCGGGCATCCCACCGGTTCGCCGAAACTGCACATGCAGATGATGACCAAACGACGCAAGAAATTGCAGGCGCTGGCCACAACCCTGCCGACCCCCAAAGTCTATGGACCACCCGAAGGCAATATCTTGCTGGTGGGCTGGGGTTCGACCCAGGGCCCGATCAAGGAAGCCGTGGATCGTTCCCGCGCCGCCGGCGACAGTGTTTCGTCGCTGCATATCAAGCATCTGAATCCGCTACCGCCGGGTTTGGCGGAGATCTTCTCCGGCTTCAACCACATCCTAGTCGTCGAAATGAACGACGAAGGCCTGTACGGCTTCGGCCAATTGGGCAGCCTGCTACGGTCGCGCTATTGCGATCCGAAGATTCGCGGCCTCACCAAGACCGACGGGCTCACGTTTAAGGTGAAGGAGATTCTCGAACGCGCCAAGGCCAACGTGGCCGCGAGCCTGCGCAAACTTTAATCCCGACCGATCTACCCAATTTGTATGAGCAACACCACCACTGAAACCCCTCCGCCCCCGGCCGGGCACAACCTCGCCCCCGTCGCGCCGCCGACCGTGCCGGCGCCGGAAGATCGCAAGGGGTTGACGAAAAAGGAAATTGCCGCCGATCACCCGACGTGGTGTCCCGGCTGTGGCGATTTCTCCGTCCTCGCGCTGTACTTCAAGTTGATTGAAAAACGCAAAATCTGGCACGAGAAGGTCACTACCGTCGCCGGCATCGGCTGCTCCAGCCGGTTCCCGTATTTCGTGCAGGCCCACGGCGTGCACTATATCCACGGCCGCGCCCTGCCGTTCGCCAGCGGCATTTCCCTCTCCCGCCCGGATCTCCATGTCTTTGTGTTCGGCGGCGACGGGGATGCCTTTTCCATCGGGGGCAACCATTTCAATCACACCGCGCGCAAGAACATCAAGCTGACCTATTGCGTCATGGACAACTGGGTTTACGGCCTGACCAAGAAACAGACTTCGCCCACTTCGCCCCTCGGCTTCAAGAGCAAGACCGACCAGTGGGGCGCGGTGGATTATCCCATCAATCCGATGAAGCAGGCGATTGCCGCCGGCGCGACGTTCGTGGCCCGCACCACGCACACCAATCCCAATCACGTCCTGCAAATGATGGAAGCCGCCATGGATCACGACGGCTTCAGCTTCATCGAGTGTTTGAGCGAATGCGTGGAGTTTTACGAGGGCGCCTTCGATTCCAGCAACCCGCGCAAAGGCGGCGTGTTCAACCTCGTCCCGCCGAACCATGACGTGACCGACGAAACCGCCGCTTACCAACTGGCGGGCGAGGATTTCCCCGGCCGCTTTGGCATTTTCTACAAGGTCAACAAACCGACCAAGAACGCCAAGGAAGCCGAGATCAACCAGACCATGATGGACAAGTTCAAGGGCCTTAAAGACTGGCAGATTCTCCAGAAGAACTTCGACCGGATGAAGTAAACCGCCTCCCGCGATCCAGCTTGAAGCCCCGGCGCCGACCGGGGCTTTTTGCTGCCGTGGCCCCGTCCGGCGCCGGCCGAATCCGGACTTGGCAGCCGGCGCTTTTGCTTTTACGGTGACGGGGTGATTGGGTTTCTGCGATTCGCGGGCATGCTGAACGCGGCCGTCTGGCTGGGGGCAACCGTCTTTTGCTCCACGGCCGTGCTGGCCGCCCTGAACTCCCAAGACCTGGTGAACCTGGTCGGTGGGAAATACTTTGCTCAGGTTTCCGGCGCGTTGACCCAGATAATTTTTGCCCGGCTGTTCCAGTTGCAAATTGCCTGTGCCCTGCTCGCCTGGCTGCATTTGCTCGGCGAATGGCTCTACCTCGGTCGCCCGCCGCGGCGCTGGCGGTTGGGTTTACTCACCGGGCTGTTGGCCCTGAGCCTGACCGGCAGTTGGGGGCTCGGCCCGCAGCTCCAGCGCCTGCACCGCGCCCAGTACGCCCCCAATGCCCGGGGGGAGGAGCGCGCCGCCGCGGAACGGGGCTTTCGCTGGTGGAACGGCGGGTTTCAAACCGTCAATGTGCTGATGATCGGCGGCGTGCTCGGCTACTTTTGGCGGGTCACCCAGCCGGAAGATGCCCCGCGATTTGTGCGCCCCGTCAATTTCCGAAGTTGACAAACCCCGATTGTCGTCAAACTTGAGAGGGAAACTGAAACCGAGATTAACCCGTCTGCGAAGGGAACGATATGATCTCCAACGAACGTCCGTCACCTTACGGCCAGCGGCCCTACAGCCCCCCCAAACCGCCGGTCGCCGAGGACACCCTCAAGTCCGAAATCATCCAGATTGAGCGGAAGACGTTTCATTTCACGCTCAAGGAAAACCCGCGCGGGCGCTTCCTCCGCATCACCGAGGACGTCGGCGGGCGGCGCGACACCATCATCATCCCCGCCCCGGGCCTCGATGACTTCAAGAAAATCCTCGACGCCATGGTCAAGGCCTCGGCGGAGATTCCCCCGAAACATTAACCCGCCGGGCGGGCCGCGGCGGCAACCCGGAAACTGCGCCGCACCCTGGATGGTTTGGACGCGCTAACGGCGCTTCGCGAAGCCCACAAAACAAAGCAGTACCAAGCCCACCCCGACCGCCGCCAGGCTGATGTAGAGCCCGGTCGGCGACGGCTGAAATTTGAACTCCACGCGATGCTCGCCGGGCTGGCCGAGGAACACGCCTTGCACGATGAAATTGCAGCGCAACAGTTTCGCCGGCTGACCATCCACGGTGACGTGCCAGTTCGGATCGAACTTGTCGTTGAGCAGCAGGACGGCTGGCGCCTTCACCGCGGCGGTGAGCACAATGTGCTTGGGCGCGTAACTCGCGAATTTCACGTCGCCGGGATGTTGATTGGTGCCGGGCGCCCCGGGTAATGGCTCGGCGAGCAGGACGGTTTGCGCCGGATCAAACGTTTTGTCCGCCAGCTCGTGCAGCGTGGCTAGGTCCGCATCCGTCTGCGCCGCGAGGGCGGTCGCCCATTCCGCCGGCACCCGCGGCTGAATCCCCTTCACCCACGCCTGCAACTGGACGGGATCATTCGTGCTGACCTTCCAGTTTGCATACAGCCTGGCCCGCGGGAGCGCCCCGGTGAATTCAAACACCGCCAACTGGCCATTGGTGTGAAGGACCGTCGTGATCTGCTCCGCGCGCGGACCGGTCGCGGCCGCGCCGGGCTTGGCCGCCAGATCAAATTGCCGGGCGAACCGAAAACGGTTCCCGCCCGGATCGAACTGCTGGTTGAGGAAATCCAGAAACACCGTCGGGCCGAGCAGATACCGCGTGTTGGTCAGCTCCCACCGGCGCAACGGTGCGAATGCCAGCACGGATTCGTAGGCCGCCTTGTCCGTCGCCACGCGCGGCTCCTGGATGATGTCAAGCGCCTGGATGTTGTAGTATTGGAAGAGATGCTGCGTCCACTCGGTCCCGTAGAGCCGCGTGAAGAAATTATACTGCTGGAGCAGCGGCTGCATCTCGCGGGGCAGGCGGCGCACGTCCGCGAAACGTTCCAGGGGAAAGATCGCCACGCGCTGCTCATAGGGGCGTTCCCGGAGAAAATCCACCACCGGATTCGACTCATACTTCTCCTTCCAGTTCACCATCACGACCCACTCGCGACCAACCGGCAGCAAATCGGCGATCAGCAGCCCGGTCAACAGCGCGCCCCCGATCTTCGCGCGCGGCCCGCGGAAATAACCGCTCAGCGTGAGGGCCACCAACCCGACCGCCGGCAGCAGGAAGAGCCAGGTGCGGCCCACCTGCCCGACACTGAAACTGGCCGTGGCCCGGGCCGCTTCGGCGACGGCGGTGGGATCGGGCTTCGCCCCTTGCGCCTGGTATTCGAGGCTCGTCAGGGCAATGAGCTGGCGCTCCAACCCATCCCGCGCCGCGGCGTAGCCCAGCCACGCCAGCCCCACCACGGCCAGCGCCACGCCGGAGCCGACCACCCATTTCCGATCAAAGCCCCGGGCGCGACTCCACCCCGCCTTCCAGTGCGACAGCCAACCGCCTGCCGGGTTCGCCCCCGCGCCCAGACCGGTGCGGCACAAGGCCTCCGCACCGTATGCAAACAGGATGAGCAACGCCCACTCGACGATGTGCAGAAATTTCGCCGGATTCCGGATGGTGGACGCATACGGCAACGCGTAGAAGAATTGATAAAACGGCGCGAACCGGCCAAACATCAGCAACGCGCCCACCCCCACCACGGCACACCAGAACCAGACCAGCCGCTTTTCCTCCGGGTTGAACGGACTGCCCGGTTTACGAAAGGATTGCGCCACCCCGAAAACGGCCAGCAGAATCACCAGCACCCCGGCGTAATTGCTGCCCGCCCCGGCGCGAAACGCCCCGCCCGGTTGCCCGCGCTGCCCGCCCGAAGCCACAAACTCATCCCACGAGGGATCGCTGCCCGCGCGGCCCCAATACCCCCCGCCCTCCGGCGTGTCCGCCCGCAAACCGAACAGCCCCGGCACGGCAATGCCCAGCAGTTCAACCTTCGGAATGCTGAATTGGGTGGCCTGACTCCACCGCGCCGCTTTCGATGCGGCGTCCTGCCCCATGCCGGCCACGCCCTTGACCTGGGTGCCCACCAGGGTCATCAACGCCGCCGCCGCGATGAATCCGGCGCACCCCGCCACGACCGCGAGCCGCCCCAGACCATTCACGATCCGTTTGGCCACCGGCCCGTCGCTGACAAGCGCCTGCACCACCAAAAACGCCGCCACAAATAAGCTAAAGAGCGCCCCGATGTCGTAAGCCTCCATCACGCCCAAACCCACCGCAAACCCGGCCAACCCCACGCGCAGCCAGCGGCGCGGCGAATTCGTGTCCGCCAGCGCGCCCAGCGCCAGGAAATTCATGCCAAAGGCGATGGGTTGCGAACAAACCCCCCAGCAAGCCGTGCCGACGAAATCCGAATTCAACGCCGCCGCCACTGCCACGAGCAGACAGGCAAGCGGAGAAAACTTATATTGGCGGAAGCAAACCCAGGCACACAGGCCGACAGTGAAGAGCGAGAACGGCGCAAACAGTTTCGCATAAAGAACGGGACTCGTGAGCAGACGGAGAATCGTGCTGGGATCCGGGAATGGCGAAGGGTAGGTGCCGCCGAGCCAATTCAAATCCTGCCAAATGCCGGTCAGGATTCCGGGCATCCGGTTCGAGTCCGCGACCATTCCGCCCAACGGCCCATCATTGGAGAACACGACATAGTCAGGGTGAAACGCGCGAAAGAAAAGAATCCCCAGGATGGCTGCGACCAGCGCCCCACAACTTACAAATCGCTTTACTGCACCGCCATTCGTGGGTGGAAAAGATCGGGGAATCATATTGTCGCCTTGCTGAAAAGGCGGGCATAGATAAACAAAGCGCTACCACCTTTCAAAGGCAAATCTCCGTGGCGGATGAGTTCGACGGGGAAATGGCTTGCACCGCCAGCGCCTGATCACGAGTCTCTCTCAAGTCATTCTATGAGCAAACCTCCCGTTGGCGTGGTAATCGTGAACTGGAATCTGAAGGATTCGCTGCGCGCAACGCTTGCCTCGTTTCGCCAGGTCAACTACCCGGGGTTGCAAATCGTGGTTTCCGATAACGCTTCCACGGATGGTTCGATTGAAATGGTGCGGACGGAGTTTCCGGAAGTGCATTTGCTCACCCGCGAAAAGGGCGTGGGCTACGCCAAGGGGGCCAGTCTGGGCATGGCGTTTCTCGCGGATAAGACAAAATACATTTTCAGCACCACCAACGACGTGCT
>JADLHS010000565.1 GCA_020848635.1 Limisphaerales bacterium | reverse complement strand
GCGGCCGATGGCGCTCCACACCTGCACGTCAATCTTCGGCCCGTAGAACGCCGCCTCGTTGGCGACCTCCACGTAGTTGATGCCGGATTCGATCAACACCTTGCGCACCATGTCCTCGGTTTTCTTCCACAACTCCGGCTCGTTGACGTATTTCTTGCCCAGCCCTTCCGCCGCGTGGGTGCTGAAGCGCATCTGATATTTTTCCAGGCCGAAGATTTTGAAATACTTCAGATACATGTCGTTCACGGCGCGGAACTCGTCGGCGAACTGCTCCTCGGTGCAATAGATGTGGGCGTCGTTCATGTTGAGCGAGCGCACGCGCATGAGGCCGAACAATTCGCCGCTCTGTTCGTAGCGATAGCAAGTGCCGTATTCCGCAAGGCGCAACGGCAAATCGCGGTAACTGTGCGGCTCAGCCGCAAAGATGCGGTGATGATGCGGACAGTTCATCGCTTTGAGGTAATAGCGCTCAATGTCCGCTAAACCGGCGATTTGCTTTTCAACAGCTTCGAGCTCTTGAACAACCGGCAACATATTCGGAAAGTCGTCAACTCGGCTGATCGTTTCTGCAACGAGCTTTTCAAACATGTCCACGCCCGGCCCGGCCCACTTCGGAATGAGGCTCGCCAGTTCCACATAACCAAAGTCGTTAAGCTGTTTCCTCAGCGCGTCTCGTCGCTTAGTGAGCTCGCCGCGTTTGCTGCTTTCTTCGCTCAGTTCCATCGGAGGAAACATTGACTCCGCATAATACGGCAAATGCCCAGAGGTTTGATACATTTTCTCCCGCGCCAGATGCGGCGTGCGGACGCGAACGTAGCCGGCGGCAAATTCAGTTTCCTTGGCCAGCTTCTCCAGTTCCTCGACGAGCACCGTGCCCTTGGGCAACCACAGGGGCATGCCCGGCCCGACAAATTCGGTGTCAATCGCGAACAACCCCATCTCCGCGCCGATTTTGCGATGGTCGCGGCGCTTGGCCTCCTCGAGCATCTTGAAATACTCGTCGAGCGCGGTCTTGTTCTTGAACGCCGTGCCGTAGATGCGCTGGAGCTGCGGGCCTTTTTCGTCGCCCTTGTAATACGCGGCGGCCACGCTGGTGAGCTTGAACGCACCGATGTTGCCCGTGCGCATCACGTGCGGCCCGGCGCAGAGGTCAATGAAATCGCCGTTCTTGAAATAGGAAATCGGCTCGCCCTCGGGAATCTGCTTGAGCAAATCCAGCTTGAACTTGGAGACTGCGTCTCGGCCTCCAAGCGAACCAAGGCGTCCGGCTTGTGCATCCGCCAAGGCGTGTTCCCGCGTCACGACAATTCGTTCAAAGGGATGGTTCGCCTTGATCTCCTTCTTCATCTCGGCCTCGATCTTCTCGAAATCTTCCGGCGAGATGCGATGGGTGCATTCGAGGTCGTAGTAAAAGCCATTTTCGACGGGCGGGCCGTAGGCGAATTGCGCGTCGGGCCAGAGCCGCAGGATGGCCGTGGCCATGACATGCGCGGCGGAATGTCGTATGCGCTCCAGCTCGGTCATCTTGGCGCGGTCGTCGAGCGTCTTGCGCTCGGGGTTGGGTTGTGAAGGTTGCTGCGGTTGATTTTCTTCAGCCATAAAATTTTATTTCTGTAGCTGCACTCGTGAGAGTGCGGCAATTTATTCTGCAAGTCAGCCGCGTTCTCACGAACGCAGCTACAATTGTTTCAATAAACAAAAACGCCCCGGACTCGCGGTCTGAGGCGTGGGCGTCCATCTCCTCGGGAGATGAACGCTAAATCGTTGGGGTGGTCTGATGCTTTGGTTTGCCGAGCACGCCAGCAGGCTAGGGAAGCCCGTTGCGCATGGCAAACCGATTCTGGCTGGCTAGCGCTTGTGCAACCGGACACTGCCGCCGCTGGTGTGGGCGGTAATGAGCGGGCCGCCGCCGTTTATCTTGCCGCGCAGTTCATTTTTCTGCGGTTCGCCTTGAACCACCGAAACAATCGGAAGATCGGTTGTTACCCGGCCACCGCTCGTTCGGAGGTCCACGTCCACGGCGAATTTTTCGTCCAACGCGACCGTGATGCTCCCGCCGGAGGACTTGAAGGAGCATTCGCCCGTGGGCGGTTCGAGGAATTCGGCGGTAATGCTGCCGCCGGAAGTCGCGGCCTCCATCGAACCCTTGAGGCCCGCGAGATCCATGCTGCCACCTGCAGTCTTCAGGACGGATTTGCCGGTGACTTTATCGGCGCGAATCGAGCCGCCGGAGGTTTTCCCGGTGAGGTCGCCTTCGATCCCGCCCAAGTTCAAACTACCGCCGGAAGTACTGAGCTCCACCCGGCCCTTGCACCCGGCGACCGTAATGCTGCCGCCGCTGGTGTGGCCGGACAGCGGTCCTTCAATTTTGGTGAAATTCAGGCTGCCGCCGGAACTCGCCGCCAGCACCTTGCCGGTCAACCCGGCTACGTTGACACTGCCCCCCGCGGTCTTGAGATCCACGTCGAACTGACGGGGCAGGGTGATGAGGAATTTCACCTGCAACTGCGGAGAGCGGCCAAACCAGCCAGCCGGCTTCTCGCCTTTGAATTCAGCGCGAACTTCGAGCTTGTGGCCGTCCTGCGTGGTGGTGACCACGTGATCTTGCAGGGTCTTTTCGGCTTTCGCCCGACTCCCGCCCGCCTTGCGGATGACCTCAATGTCCACGGATTCGCGGTCTGCGGTCTTGATCTCGATGGCGCCGCGATCCACCGCGACAACAAGCTGGCCGCCGGGCTGAACTGGAAACGATTTGGTGATCTTGGCTTCAACTTCGGCGGTAGCCGTAACGGTGACCAAAGTGAGCAACGCCGCGCCAATGATCCGCGCTTTCGACTGGAAGAGGAGTTTTGAGTTCATGGTTCAATTAAAGGTTCGCAACCACACGCCGAGGCACGTCACAAAACCGTCCGGCAGAGGCCTCAAGGATACGACCCGCGAAGGACTGGTTTTGTTTCAAGTTTCTTTCCGGCCGATGGCCTATGGTCGCAAGCGGGTGGGAATAAACTGGTTCAAACACCATTCCCGGAGTCCGCCGATCGCGCATTTCAAGTAACCAGGAACCTAGAATCGAGGCTTTCCAAACGCGCCCGGCTTACTATTTTGGGCGCAAACTTATGAACGATGACAGCTCGGAAACGAACAATCTCAGCCGCCGGGGGTTTCTGAAAACTTCCGGCTTGGCGCTCGGTGCCGCCGGTCTGGCGACCGCAACTTCCGCCGAAGCCGCGCCATGGCTTTCCTTGGGACGTAACCTGATTGCGAAGAAAGAGGTGGTTCTGTTTCAGGGCGACTCGATCACGGATGCCGGTCGGAGTCGGGACAAAGACAAGTCGGGAACGCCCAACAACCAACCTGGGTTGGGCAATGGTTACGCCTGGCTGGCGGCGGCGGAGTTGCTCGTGGACCGGCCGGACGACGGGCTGAGGATTTTCAATCGTGGCATTAGCGGTCACAAAGTGTTTCAGCTTGCTGACCGTTGGCAGGCCGATTGCCTCGATCTGAAGCCGAATCTGCTCAGCATTCTGATCGGCGTAAATGACATCTGGCACTCGCTGGATCCGAAACTCGCTTACAAAGGCACGGTGGAGATTTATGAGCGCGATTTTCACGCGCTCCTCGCACGGACCAAGCAGGCCTTGCCGAAGGTGAAACTCGTCATCTGCGAGCCGTTTGTGCTGCGTTGCGGGGCGGTCAACGACAAGTGGTTTCCGTTATTCGACCAGTATCGCGCCGCGGCGAAGCGGGTTGCGGAATCGCAGCACGCGACGTTTGTGCCATACCAAACCATGTTCGATGAAGCGGTGAAATATGCCCCGCCGGAACACTGGGCCGGCGACGGGGTGCATCCGAGCCCGGCGGGTGCTTCGCTGATGGCGTACTTCTGGTTGAAAGCCGTCAGCGGCAAACGGTGAAGCGCGGGGCGGTCAGTTTGATTCGCTCCGGAGAAACTTTTCAACGCCGGCCAGATTGTCGGTGTTGATCAGGTCCACGTCCGCCGCCCGCATGGCCCGCCAGAAGGTTTCGTTGTCGGGTGCGCCCCAAAAGCGGACGCGGCGGCCTTGGGCGTGGGCTTTCGCCACAATTTCACCCAGTTTTTTTTGCTC
>JADLHS010000698.1 GCA_020848635.1 Limisphaerales bacterium | reverse complement strand
GCCGCACCCTGCAGGAGCACATCCAGAAGCACAAGGGCGAGATCCGCGAGAGCTTCATCCGCACCATCTTCGCCCGCCTGCTCAACGGCCTGCGCGAGGTGCACACGCACAAGCTGCTGCACCTGGACATCAAGCCATCCAACATCTACCTGCGCAATGACGGCGCGCCGGTCCTGCTGGATTTCGGCGCGGCGCGGCAGACGCTGGCCACCGACACGCCGATGCTCAAGCCGATGTACACGCCGGGTTTCGCCGCGCCGGAGCAGTACTTCAACATCCAGCGCGACCAGCTCGGCCCGTGGACCGACATCTATTCAATCGGCGCCAGCATGTACGCCTGCCTCGCCGCGGCGGCGCCACAGGCCGCCGATGCCCGGGCGGTGAAGGATATCCTGGTGCCGGCGGTGCGGCGCTGGTCGGGCAGCTACTCGCCGCAACTGCTGCAGACCATCGACTGGTGCATGAATCTGGACCACCTCGGGCGGCCGCAGAGCGTGTTCGCGCTGCAGAAGGCGCTCTCCGACCGCCAGCGGCTGGTGCCGCGGCAGACAACCTGGCTGGGCAACCTGCGCCAGCGCATGCGTGAGCTGATGGCACGATGAGATTCTCCGACCTCTTTCTTCCGCAGGACGCCTGCGCGGCCGGGACACAGGCATGAAGTTCACCATCTTTCAGGAAAGCCGGCCGGGCAAGCGGCCGACCAACGAGGACCGCATCGCCTACTGCTACTCGCGCGACACGTTGCTGATGGTCGTCGCCGACGGCATGGGCGGCCACCTGCACGGCGAGGTGGCGGCGCAGATTGCCGTGCAGTACATCACCGAGCGCTTCCAGCGCGAAGCGCATCCGAAGCTGCCGGATCCGTTCCTTTTCCTCTCCGGCGCGCTGTCCAACTCGCACCATGCGATCCTCGACTACGCTGCCGACCGCTTCCTGCCGGAAGCGCCGCGCACCACCTGCGTCGCCTGCATCGTGCAGGACTCGATCGCCTACTGGGCGCACGCCGGCGATTCGCGCCTGTACGCCCTGCGCTCGGGCCGCGTCATCGGCGAGACGCGCGACCATTCGCGCGTCCAGCGCATGGTCGATGACGGCCTGCTGGCGGCCGAAGAGGCGGCCCACCACCCGGCGCGCAACCGGATTTTCAGCTGCCTCGGCGGCGCCCATGCGCCGCAAATCGACTACTCGAAGAAGACGCCGCTGATGACCGGCGACGTGCTGCTGCTGTGTACCGATGGCGTCTGGGGGCCGCTCACGCGCGACCTGATCGGCCGCACCCTGGCCAGCGGCAACGTCATCCAGGCGGT
>JADLHS010000564.1 GCA_020848635.1 Limisphaerales bacterium | reverse complement strand
GAAGGCATAACGCTCGCCGGGCTTTACGGAAAGATTCTGACCGAAGCAGCCGTTTGCCATCCTGGCCAGTCGCACGGCGCCAAGTTTCGGATCGAGACCGAACGTGCCGGTTGCATCTTTCTCGTCCTGCCAGACCCACCAAGCTGCGGGTTTGCCATCAGTGACATCACGGAAATCACCATTGCGGAGCAGATTGGTGGTGGCGGAGGTCAGCAAACGACGCGCAGCTTCGGAGGGATTTTTGGCCCGGAGTAACGCGAGGTCAATTCCCGGCAGCGCTTCCACCCAATTGGTGGCTGGCGGCGCGCCGGGATCGCGCGCCGGCCACCAGCGATTTTTTTCGCCGTAAATCCAGACATATTCATCCGCCGCGCCGACCGCCGCTTCCAGGTTGCTCTCCAAACGTTGGACGCGCGGCTCGCCTTCCCGGCCGATATAATACGACGAGCCCGGCGGATTCACGTAGCCGTCGAGATAAAATCCGAAACTGGCCTGCATCTGGGCGCGATATTTGGCCCGGTTCGCCGGGGTGATAAAAACCTGACAATCGTTCTTCACCCGGAGCGCGCCCGCCTGGAATGCCGCCTCGCCATCCCAGCGATAGGCAAACTCCTGGCCATCCACGAACTTTACCGTGGCTGGTGCCGCGGCGAGCCAACCGTCAACGAAGGCGGGGTAAAGCCCGTAGTCTTCCGCCGCCAGCCCGGCGAGACTCCCGGACTCATCCACGGCACGCAGGCACACCGAGGTGAGCCAGTAGCCAAACAGCGTGAGGTCCGGAAACTCGCCCGCCATCGCCCGCATGGTTTCCTGACCGCGTTGACGGACCTTTGCGGAGTATTCGGAGAACGCGTGTTGCGACCAGTTCGATTGCGCCAAGAAACGCCATGCCTTGTGCTTTTCACCGTAAAGCTCCGGGTCAAACAAAATGCCGCGCAACCCGCCTTGCCGGGCCACCCGCGCCATGATGCGGAATTTCTCGTTCACCACGGCCCAGCCCGCATCATCGAACCAATCCACGTCACCGGGCAACGCCCACAGAATGAGAAAATTTTCCGTCACCTTGCTGGAACGCGCCGCTTTCAGGTCGGCGACGGCTTCGGCGAACATGGTTTCCGTCCACGGCTCGCGGCTGAAAAGGTTGTTGAAGCTGGTGAACGTTGTGCCATCCGGCTTTTTCCCCGGCACGGAAAGGATAACGCCATCGAAGGGTGTCTTCTCGAACTCGGCGAGGTCGCGCCGGAATTGCGCGGCATCCGGCTGATCCCAACCCGTCATAATCAACTTCTTACGGGGAAGCGCCGCCGGATCGGCAGGCGTGGTGAACGTAATCGCAAGCAACATGACCCCAAGCACAATGGACTTCCGTTTCATGCCCCGGAGTGTGTGTCAGGCGCGAGGTCCTTGTGAAGCGTTTTCAGAACCACTCGAACCCGAGGCCCGCCAGCAGGATTGATGGGATTTCGAACCCCGATCAAGGATCAACCACGTACACGCCGGACGTGCAGGATCTACAGGCTATACGCAAATCGGGGCGCTCCCGGTCAAGGAAGCGCCCCGCGTTGAATTGATTCAAGCTGCGTTATTAGACTAGACGGCTAGCGGGTTCTCGGCTTCGGCTTCTTCGGGCTCCGGCTCTTCGATTTCCGCAACGTCCACGAGGACTTTGAGCTGCACCTTCCGGTGGTAATCGAATCCGCTGCCCGCCGGAATGATATGGCCCATGATGACGTTTTCCTTGAAACCGCGGAGGTTGTCCACGCGGGACCGCGTCGCCGCTTCCGTCAGCACCCGGGTGGTGTCCTGGAAGCTGGCCGCGCTGAGGAAGCTCTCGGTTTCGAGCGAGGCTTTCGTGATGCCGAGCAACACCGGCGAGGCTTCGGCGGGTTTGCCACCCATCTTCTCCACGCGCTCGTTTTCACCTTCAAACTCCAGCCGTTCAATTTGCTCGCCCCAGAGGAACTGGGTGTCGCCGGGCTCGGTGATCCGCACCTTGCGCAACATCTGGCGCACAATGATTTCGATGTGCTTGTCGTTGATCGTCACGCCCTGAAGGCGATAAACTTCCTGCACCTCGTTGACCAGATGCTCCTGCAATTCCTGCGGACCGCACACGTCCAGAATCTCATGCGGGTCCATCGGGCCTTCGGTCAACTGCTGCCCCTTCTTGACGAAGTCACCCTTGAACACAATAACGTGTTTGCCGATGGCGATGAGGTGCTCCTCTTCCAATTGGGTGACCGGATCCTTGATGAGAATGCAGCGTTTGCCCCGAACGCTCGCGCCGAAGTCCACGATCCCGTCAATCTTGGAAATCTCCGAGGCGTCCTTGGGCCGACGGGCTTCAAACAGTTCCGCCACGCGCGGCAGACCGCCAGTGATGTCCTTGGTCTTGGCCGTTTTGCGCGGCGTCTTGGCCATGAGCGTACCGGCAACGATCTTGTCGCCAACGTTGACGACGATATGCGCCCCAGAGGGAATCGGATAATTCGCGAGGGCTTCCCCCTTGTCGTCGGCGATGATGATCTGCGGGTGCAAATCTTCCTTGTGTTCGATGACAACCATGGCCTCTTGCTGGGTGGTCTCGTCCATTTCCTGCTTCATCGTCACGCCTTCGATGATGTCGTGGAATTTCACATGGCCGGCCTTCTCGGAGAGAATCGGGGCGTTGTACGGATCCCACTGCACGAAGGTCTCACCCTTCTTCACGTGGCCACCGTCAGCGACGGCGATGACAGAACCAATGACGATGGTGTGATTTTCCAACTCGCGACCCTCTTCGGATAAAACGGAGATCGAGCCGTTCTTGTTGAGGACAATGATGTTGCCGTCTTCGAGGGTAACGTAGCGGAGTTCGTTGAATTTGATTTTACCTTCGAACTTGGCCTTGATCTGCGGCACCTTGAACACGCCCGCCGCCGTGCCGCCGATGTGGAACGTGCGCATTGTGAGTTGCGTTCCGGGTTCGCCAATGGATTGGGCGGCAATGATGCCCACCGCGTCGCCCAATTTGACCGAGCCACCGGTGGCAAGATTGCGCCCGTAACAGGCTTTGCAGGTGCCCTGCTTGCTTTCGCAAGTCAGCACGGAACGAATCTTCACCTTCTCCACGCCTGCGGCGTCGAGCGCCTTGGCGGTGACTTCGTCGAATTCTTCGTTGGCGCGAATCAGGAACTCCTTCGGATTCGTTGGATTCACGATATCTTCACACGCGCAACGCCCGATGATGCGCTCACCCAGTTTGACGACTTCGTCCTCGCCTTCGTGGATGGCCTGCACCCAGATGCCGTTGGTCGTACCGCAATCGTATTCGCGGATGATCACGTCCTGCGAAACATCCACGAGTTTGCGCGTCATGTAGCCGGAATCGGCGGTTTTGAGCGCCGTATCGGCGAGCCCCTTGCGGGCACCGTGAGTGGAGATGAAGTATTCCAGTACCGTCAGTCCCTCGCGGAAGTTTGCGAGAATAGGCTTTTCGATGATGTCGCCGCTGGGCTTGGCCATGAGGCCGCGCACGCCGGCGAGTTGCCGGACCTGCTGCCGATTGCCGCGAGCGCCGGAATCCACCATGAGATACACCGGGTTGAATTCCTTCTTGCCCTGGTTTTGCTCAAGGGTCTTGAACATGACGTTCGAAATCTGGTCGGTGGCGTGCGTCCAGATATCCACAATCTTGTTGTAACGTTCACCAGAAGTGATGATGCCCTTGCGATGCTGCTTCTCGACTTCTTTGATCAGCACTTGCGCGGCGGCAATCTCCTGATCTTTCTCCTTCGGAATGATCATGTCGTCAATGCCGATCGAGCAACCCGACTTGGTTGCTTCCCGGAACCCAAGCTCTTTCAACTTGTCGAGCATGATGACGGTCTTTTCATGGCCGCAACTCTTGTAACAACGCCAGATAAGATCACCGAGCTGAGATTTGCCTGCGGCCTTGTTGTAGAGCCCGAGTTCGTCCGGCCAGATTTCACTGAAGATGACCCGGCCGGCGGTCGTAACAATCACCTTGCTGGTCGAGTCGCCGTAAACCGTCTTGCGGCCGAAATCAGGATTGGCGATGCGAATGCGATCGTGCGTCTTAAGCGCCCCGTCGTCGCAGGCAAAAACCACTTCCGCCTTCGAGCCAAACAGCATGAGTTCCTTCAAGTCCGCCGGCAGCGGCGTGCGCGGCTCAGCGGTGAGGTAATAGCAACCCAGCGTAATATCCTGCGTGGGGGTGATGATCGGCTTGCCGGAGGAGGGCGAGAAAATGTTATTCGTCGCCATCATGAGCAGCCGGGCTTCCATCTGCGCTTCGACCGACAACGGAACGTGAACGGCCATCTGGTCGCCGTCGAAGTCCGCGTTGTACGCGGTACAAACAAGCGGATGAATCCGGATCGCTTCACCTTCGATAAGCTGCGGCTCGAACGCCTGCACGGAGAGACGGTGCAGCGTTGGGGCGCGATTCAACAAGACCGGGTGGCCCTTCGTCACTTCTTCAAGAATATCCCAAACCTCGGTGGTCTGGCGCTCGATCATCTTTTTCGCGCTGCGAACGGTATGAACGTAGCCCAATTCCTTCAACCGACGGATGATGAACGGCTCGAACAGCACGAGCGCCATCTTCTTCGGCAGACCGCACTGGTTGAGCTTGAGCTCCGGACCGATGACGATGACGGAGCGGCCCGAGTAATCCACGCGCTTGCCGAGCAAGTTCTGGCGGAAACGGCCGGACTTGCCTTTGAGCATGTCGCTCAAGGATTTCAGCGCGCGATTGCCGGCACCGGTGACAGCGCGACCGTGCCGCCCATTGTCAAACAACGCGTCCACGGCCTCCTGCAACATGCGCTTCTCGTTGCGAATGATGACTTCCGGCGTCTTGAGCGAGAGCAGATTTTTCAACCGGTTATTCCGGTTGATGACACGGCGATAGAGATCGTTGAGATCGGACGTCGCAAACCGCCCGCCCTCGAGCGGCACGAGCGGACGCAAATCCGGCGGAATTACGGGCAGCGCGGTGAGGATCATCCATTCCGGCCGGCTCTTCGAGGCCATGAAACCCTGGAGCAGCTTGATCCGCTTTGCGATCTTCTTGCGGATTTGTTTGCTCTTGGTCTCCGTCATTCCTTCCTGCAACACCTCGACCTGCTTGGCCAGGTCCACTTTGCAGAGCGCCTCGCGCACGGCTTCCGCGCCCATCTTGGCGACGAACGCCTCAGCCCCGTAGGTTTCGCGGGCTTCGCGGCATTCGTGCTCACTGAGCAACTGGTTTTGCTTGAGCGGCGTGTCCATCGGATCAATAACCAGATAATCCTCGTAATAGATCACGCGTTCCAAATGGCGGGCGGTCATGTCCAACGCCAGCCCGATGCGCGACGGCATGCACTTGAAGAACCAGATGTGACACGTCGGCACGGCCAGTTCAATGTGCCCCATGCGCTCGCGACGCACGCGGGCGAGGGTCACCTCAACCCCGCAGCGATCGCAAACCACGCCCCGATGCTTGATCCGCTTGTACTTCCCGCACGAGCATTCCCAGTCCTTCACGGGGCCGAAAATACGTTCGCAGAAAAGTCCGCCCTTTTCCGGCTTGAACGTGCGGTAGTTGATGGTCTCGGGATTCTTGACTTCGCCCTTCGACCAGGACCGAATGGCGTCGGGGGACGCGACAGTGATGCCGATATGGTCAACCTGGTTGACCTTGTCAAGGCCGAGTAATTCGCGGGCGTTTTCTTTGGAATTGGTCATGCGCTTTAAGATTCAGCAGTGGTTAATGAGTTGGCCTAGACGGCGGCGAGAACCGCCGTGGCGTTTTCCGGGGGTTGATCCACCGGATTGGTGTAACCGACTTTGACATCCAGACAGAGGGATTGCATTTCCTTGACCAGGACGTTGAACGATTCCGGGATGCCGGCTTCAAGCGCGTTGTCGCCCTTGACGATGCTTTCGTAAATGCGCGTGCGGCCCTGCACGTCGTCGGATTTCACGGTCAGGAGCTCCTGCAACGTGTACGCCGCGCCGTAGGCTTCCATCGCCCAGACTTCCATTTCGCCGAAGCGCTGACCGCCATATTGCGCCTTGCCGCCCAACGGCTGCTGCGTGACGAGTGAATACGGGCCGACCGCGCGCGCGTGAATCTTGTCCGCCACCAGGTGACCCAGCTTCATCATGTAAATGTAGCCGACGACCACTTCCTGATCGAACTGATCACCGCTGCGCCCATCGTAAAGATGCGTCTTGCCGTTCTCGCCCACGAGAATCACCTGACCTTGATCGGTCTGTTGCTTGCCCGCTTCTTCGAGGTACTTCCGAATCTGCTTTTCCTTGATGCCGTCAAATACCGGGGTGGCGAATTTCATGCCGAGTATTTTCGCCGCCCAGCCCAGATGGGTTTCCAACACCTGACCGACGTTCATGCGCGAAGGCACGCCCAGCGGATTCAACACGATTTCCACCGGCGTTCCATCCGCGAGATGCGGCATGTCTTCCTCGGCCACGATCTTGGCGACGACGCCCTTGTTCCCGTGCCGTCCCGCCATTTTGTCACCGACCGAGAGCTTGCGCTTCGAAGCAACATAGACTTTCACCGATTTGACGATGCCACTGTCGGCGCCTTCCCCAGCCTCAGCACGGCCCAACTCCTCGTCATACTGCATCTGAATATCATCGAACTTCTTTTTGAAGCTGCCGATGATTTCGTTGATCTTATTGCGGATGGGCGACGGATCAATTTCGATCCGGTCGTACACCTCGGCCAGCTTGCGCAGGAGGGTCTTGGTGATCTTGCGGTTGGCCGGGATGATGATCTCGCCCGTCTCACTGTTGACCACGTCGAGCGGAATCTTTTCGCCGAGCAGGATATTGCTCAACGCCTCCGTCAACTGGTCGCGCAACTCATCCACCTTCTTCTTGTGATCTTCCTCAATCTGCTTGGATTGGCGCTTGTCCTCGCTGACGGCCTTGTGTTCGCCATCTTTCTTGGCCGAAACCTTCACGTCCATGACGATGCCATAGGTGCCGGACGGGACCTTCAACGAGGTGTCCTTCACATCCGCCGCCTTCTCGCCAAAGATGGCGCGGAGCAGACGCTCTTCCGGCGCCAGTTCGGTTTCGGATTTGGGCGTGATCTTGCCGACCAGAATGTCGCCGGGCTTGACCTCCGCGCCAACGCGAATAACCCCGTCCGCGCCGAGATTCTTCAATGCTTCATCGCCAAGATTCGGTATGTCGCGAGTGATTTCCTCTGGCCCGAGTTTGGTATCGCGGGCGGCAACCTCGAACTCGTCAATGTGAATACTCGTGAAGATATCGTCCTTCACAATCTTCTCACTGATGAGGATGGCGTCCTCAAAGTTGTAACCGTTCCACGGCATGAATGCGACCAACACGTTGCGGCCGAGCGCCAACTCGCCGAACTGCGTGCAGGGTCCGTCCGCGATGACTTGACCTTTCTTAACGTGGTCGCCCTTGCGGACGAGAATCTTCTGGTTGATGCAAGTCGCGGCATTGGAGCGCATGAACTTGCGGATCTCGTAGACCCAAACGCCTTTTTCAGGCTCGTGCTTAACCTTCTTCTTGGATTCCGGCAGCTTGCCGTCCTCGGTGATGATGACGTGACTGCCGGTGATGGACGCGACCTTGCCGGCCTCTTCCGCCACCACGACGGCCCGGGAGTCACGCGCGACGCGGTCTTCGAGACCGGTGGCCACAAACGGCGCTTCGGTGACGAGCAGCGGCACGGCTTGCCGTTGCATGTTGGACCCCATCAAAGCACGGTTTGCGTCGTCGTGTTCGAGGAACGGAATCAGTGACGCAGCTACGGAAACCAACTGCTTAGGCGACACGTCCATGTAATCCACGCGGTCGGGTTCGACGTCAATAAAGTCGCCCCGGCAGCGGCAGACCACACGGTCGGTGGTGAAATTGCCCTTGTCATCAATCGCCGAGTTGGCCTGCGCAACGATGAACTGTTCCTCGCGATCCGCGGTCAGGTAGTCCAGATGATTGGAAACCCGGCCCTTCTCGACCTTGCGGTATGGCGTTTCGAGGAAACCAAAATCGTTGATGCGCGCAAAGGTCGCCAACGATGCAATCAAACCAATGTTCGGACCTTCCGGTGTCTCCACCGGACAAATGCGGCCATAATGCGATGGGTGAACGTCGCGAACTTCGAAGCCTGCTCGATCGCGGGACAAGCCCCCCGGTCCGAGGGCGGACAAGCGGCGCTTGTGGGTCAATTCCGCCAGTGGATTGATTTGATCCATGAACTGGCTGAGCTGCGAACGACCAAAGAAATCCCGGATCACTGCGGACAGCGCCTTCGGATTGATGAGCTTTTGCGGCGTCATCGCTTCGAGCCCCTGATCGAACAGCGTCATGCGCTCCTTCACCAACCGCTCGGTGCGCGCCAAGCCGACACGACACTGGTTGGCGAGCAACTCGCCCACGGTGCGAATGCGGCGACTGCCCAAGTGATCAATGTCATCCAGCGAGCCTTCGCCTTTCTTGACCCGGAGCAAATACTTCGTGGCTTCGACCAGATCTTCCTTGGTCAGGATGCGTGACTCATTTTTGCTATTGAGCCCGATTTTCTGGTTAATCTTGTAGCGACCAACCCGGCCTAGGTCGTAACGCTTCGGATCAAAGAACAAACGCTTGATCAGCGCCTTGGCGTTCGCCGCTGTCGGCGGATCTCCAGGCCGGAGACGGCGATAAATATCCTTGAGCGCCTCCTCTTCATTCTTGGCCGGATCCTTCTTCATGCACTTGATGATGATGCCTTCATCAATCGAAGTATCCACGACCTTGATCTTGGTCACGCCGAGCTCGGCGATCTGCTTGACCACCGCCTTGGAGAGCGGCTCAAATGCGCGCGCCACAACCAGACCTTTGTCCTCATCGGTGGCGTCCTGAATCAAAACTTTATTCTGCAGGTCATCGAGCTTTTCGGCTTCCTTGACCGTGAGGTCTTCAACCTCGTAGAACAGCTTGAGAATTTCCTCATCCGTGCCGCGATGTTTGTCGGCGTCCTTCTTGGAGTCCTTGGCATCGCCATCCAGAAAGGCGAGCGCCCGGAACAAAGTGGTGGTCAGAAATTTCCGGCGGCGTTTCTTGCGGTCGAGATAAACGTAGAGCAAATCGCTTGTATCAAACTGCGCTTCATACCACGAACCCCGATCCGGAATGACGCGAAAGCTATGAAGCTTCTTGCCGTTCGGATGAATCGTTTCCTCAAATGCGATGCCCGGGGAGCGATGCAACTGGCTCACGATCACCCGCTCAGCACCATTGATGACGAACGGACCCTGGGGCGTCATGAGGGGCAGTTCACCCATGAATACGCGCTCTTCCTTGCTGCCCTTTTCGTCCTTGAGCAGGAACGTGACGTAGAGCGGAGCCCCGTAGGTCAGGCCCTCGCGCAGACATTCCAGCCAGTCAATTTTCGGCGGTCCAATTTCGTAAGAATGAAAATCCAGGACACATTTGCCGTCGTAGCTCTCAATCGGGAATACCTCAGTAAAGACCGCCTGCATCCCCAAGTTCTTGCGCTTGGACTGCGGCAACTCAGCCTGGAGGAATTCCTTGTAGGAAGTGGTTTGCAATTCGATCAAGTTCGGTGGGACAATGATCTCTTTGATTCGACCGAAATTGACTCGTTCAGTGGCTCGCGATGGCATTTGGACCTTTTCTACGTGGCCGGTCTTACGACCGCGCCGTTAGTTTACAGAAACGACACTAGGCAAGCACGCGACGTTCAATCGCGAACTTGCCGACTTCCGAACCCCGAACATGTTCAAGGTTCTGCTGTACTCTGCGGTTAATCGGAAATTT
This sequence comes from Limisphaerales bacterium, assembly GCA_020848635.1. Lineage (GTDB taxonomy): Bacteria > Verrucomicrobiota > Verrucomicrobiia > Limisphaerales > JADLHS01 > JADLHS01. The sequence goes on along the minus strand of JADLHS010000564.1, from coordinate 10,326 downwards.
TCTCGGGCGAGGGCGAAAGCGGGGCGACGCCGTATCCCGACGCCGCCCCACATGTTCAGCCCGTGATTACTTGACTTCGACTTTGGCGCCAGCCTCTTCCAGCTTCTTCTTGGCAGCGTCGCTGTCGGCTTTGTTGGCGCCTTCCAGCACCGGCTTGGGCGCACCTTCCACGAGGGCCTTGGCTTCCGCCAAGCCGAGGCCAGCCTTGATTTCGCGGACGGCTTTGATCACGGAGATTTTCTTGTCCGCGGGCAAAGAGGCGAGGATAACGTCGAATGTGTCCTTCGCGGCTTCCGGAGCGGCGGCGGCCCCGCCAGCGACGCCAGCAGCGGCAACGGCAACCGGAGCAGCAGCGGTAACGCCCCACTTTTCTTCCAATTTTTTGACCAGATCGGCGGCTTCGATGACCGTCAACTTGCTCAATTCCTCAACGATGTTTGCGATGTCTGCCATAGTATTACTCTTGTCTTTCTGTGCGTATCGTCGTCAGCCGTGGCCACGGATGTTTTGAGTTCACAGCCTGTGAACCGACGATTTACGTGGTTGTTTGTTTGCTCCCACTCGATGGCTGGTCGGCGGGAAATTAACTTACGCGGCTTGTTCGGACTTCGCCTTGATCACCCGCGCCAACTGCGACCCGGGCGTGTTGAGCAAAACGACAAGCTTCGTGGCCGGCGCGTTGATAACGCCCAGCAACTTGCTGCGTAGGACTTCGATGCTCGGCAATTCCGCCAGCGTCATAATGTCGGCTGACTCCATCCGCTTGCTGTTCAAATAACCGAACTTGATTTTCAGCTTCTCATTATCCTTGCCAAAGATTTTCAGCACCTTGGCGGTCGCCGAAACATCCTTCTGGCCGGTAACGACGGCCACCTGCCCCTCAAGGGCGCCATTCAAATCCGCCACGCCTGCCTCTTTGGCGGCAATGCGGAAGATGGAATTCTTGACGACGTGAACTTCCGCACCCGCCTTGATCAAGCCCTTGCGGAGGTTTGTCATCTGCTCAACCTTCAGCCCATGATAGCTCACCACGATGAAGAACGGGGAGGTATTCAGGCGGCCAATGTACTCTTTTGTGAGAATTTGCTTTTCTGCGCGCATGGATGAAATGGGTTGTAGGTTAATGGGCTCCGAACTCGCGAATATCCAACCGCACGGGCGGACTCATCGTCGCCGAAATCGTACAGCTATGAATGTAAGTGCCCTTCACCGCCGAGGGCTTGGCCTTCGCCACCGCGTCAATCACGGCGCGAGCATTTTCCTCGAGTTGGGCCGGCTGAAACGAGACTTTACCCACCGCCACATGAATGTTGCCCGCCTTGTCGACTTTGAACTCGACGCGACCGGCTTTGACTTCCTTCACCGCTTTGGCGGTGTCTTCCGTCACGGTACCGGTTTTCGGATTCGGCATGAGCCCGCGCGGTCCAAGGACTTTGCCCAGTTTGCGCACCTCGATCATTGCCTCGGGCGTGGCCACAGCCACATCAAAATCCGACCAGCCGCCATTGCATTTGGCAATCATGTCCTCAAAACCGACAAATTCCGCGCCTGCTGCCTTTGCCGCGTCGGCTGCGGCCCCGGTCTTGGCGAACACCAGCACCCGCACATTCTTACCGCTGCCGTTGGGCAACGGAACGGTGCCGCGCACCATCTGGTCGGATTGCTTCGGATCCACACCAAGGCGGAACGCGAGATCAACGGTTTCGTTGAATTTTGCTTTTGGAAACCTCCCCAGAACGCCCACGGCGTCCTTGAGCGAGTATGCCTTGGCGGCGTCCACTTGTTCGAGGGCTTTTTTGTATCTTTTGCTTGGCATGTTTATGAGCGGTGCAGACGAGTCGGAATGACTCTCCCGCGTTGAGGGTTTATCCGACGACTTCGATGCCCATACTGCGGGCGGTACCGGAGACGACTCGGAACGCAGCTTCCTCCGAAGTCGTGTTCATGTCGTTTTTCTTCATCTTCACAATCTCCAAAACCTGCTTGCGTGTCACTTTGCCAACTTTGTCCTTGTTTGGCACTTTGGAGCCAGCGGTTATGCCGGCGGCCTTCTTGAGCAGGACGGAGGCCGGTGGCGACTTGGTAATGAACGTGAAAGACTTGTCTTGGTAAACGGTAATAACCACGGGAATAACGAGCCCCGCGTCACCCTTGGTGACCGCGTTAAATTCCTTGCAGAATCCCATGATGTTAACGCCGTGCTGGCCGAGTGCCGGACCTACGGGCGGTGCGGGATTCGCCTGACCGGCGGGAATCTGCAATTTGATAATTCCTGTAACTTTCTTTGCCATAAATTAAATGTTTGGCTGAACAGGGGCGATGGCGGCATCACGCCACCCTGACTAGCCCTTTTCCACCTGCCAGTACTCCAGTTCCACGGGCGTATTTCGCCCAAAAATATTGACCGTAACCTTCAGCTTGCCACGATCCGGATCCACTTCTTCAATCACACCGCCAAAGTTAAGAAACGGGCCGTTATTAATCTTAACCGTTTCGCCAACATTGAAGGCGACTTTGGGACGCTCCGTTTCTTCGGACGCCGAAACCACGGATTTGATGATCTCCATCTCTTCGTCCGTCGCCGTGTGCGGATGCTCACCGCCGACAAAGCCGATCGCACCCTGCGTTTCCTTGATGAAATAGAACGGTTTCGGAATGACGCGATTGCTCTCATCGAGCAACGCCATGTGAATATACACATAACCCGGGTGCAACTTCCGATTGGTAACTGTCTTTTTCTGATTGCGCACCTCCACCACCTTTTCCATCGGCACGAGGACTTCAGCGATAAACTCGCCCATTTCCTCGGACTTGATGCGCTTCTCAATGCTCTCTTTGACCTTCTGCTCCTGACCGGAGAGAGTATGAATCACAAACCACTGATTTTTCATGCGGCCTAGAGTTTGATAAACAACACGAACAGGATTTGATCCGCCGCAAACGTAAACACGCCAAGCAGGAGAATGGCCACCATCACCACCACGGTGGACCCCTTGAGTTCGACCCAGGTCGGCCAAGTGCACTTCCTCAGTTCCTCCATGGTTTGCCGCCAGTAAACGCTAAAACGCTGGAGTTGTCCCTGCCACCAGAGGAGGCCAAAGATCACCCCAACGACCGCGACCCAAATTAAACTTGTTGTTACGTTCACAATTATCCTGGCGGAGAGGGAGGGATTCGAACCCCCGTTCCACTTACGTGGAAAGCGGTTTTCAAGACCGCCGCGATAGACCACTCTGCCACCTCTCCAGCCTGGATTGGCAGGGCGTGAAGGACTTGAACCTTCAACCAACGGTTTTGGAGACCGCTACTCTACCAATTGAGCTAACGCCCTACTCGTAAATTCTCCGGCTGCCTCAACTGGACCGTGGCGGAGTCAACGGGTAACCGCCTCCGCAAAACAATTAAAAATCAGCCCTCGAGCACTTCGCTGATACGCCCGGCTCCAATCGTGCGTCCGCCTTCGCGAATCGCAAAGCGCTGGCCCTTTTCCATGGCCACCGGTTTCTGCAATTCCACATCCACGGAGACATTGTCGCCAGGCATCACCATCTCGACGCCGGCGGGCAAATTCAACGTACCGGTCACGTCGGAAGTTCGGAAATAGAACTGAGGGCGATAGTTGGTAAAGAACGGCGTGTGGCGACCGCCTTCATCCTTTGACAACACGTACACTTCCGCCTTGAACTTCGTGTGCGGCTTGATGGAGCCGGGCTTGGCCAAAACCATGCCGCGATCCACTTCATCCTTCTTCGTGCCGCGCAGCAAAACTCCAACGTTGTCACCAGCCGTAGCACTATCAAGCAACTTGCGGAACATTTCGATGTCCGTTGCAGTCGTCTTGCGCGTGTCCTGCAAACCGACGATCTCAACCTCATCCATCTTCTTGAGGACGCCACGCTCCACACGCCCGGTCACCACCGTGCCGCGACCTTCAATGTTGAACACGTCTTCCACGCACATCAGGAAGGGCTTATCCACTTCACGCAAGGGGTCCGGCACAAAAGAGTCCAGCGCGTCGAGCAAATCTTGAATTGCCTTCTCGCCTTCGGGCGTGCCCGCCATTGCCGCTGTGGCCGAACCGCGGACGATCGGGGTTTTTTCGCCGGGGAATCCATACTTGGTGAGCAGATCCCGAATCTCCATCTCGATCAACTCAAGCAAGTCCGCATCCGCCAGGTCAACCTTGTTAAGGAACACCACAATGCTCGGAACTCCGACCTGACGGGCGAGCAAAATATGTTCGCGGGTCTGCGGCATCGGGCCGTCCGCCGCGCTAACCACCAGACACGCGCCGTCCATTTGGGCAGCGCCGGTGATCATGTTCTTAATGTAATCCGCGTGGCCGGGGCAATCCACATGAGCGTAATGCCGCTTGGCACTCTCGTATTCAACATGCGACACAGCGATCGTTACCGTCTTCGTGTCATCACGCACCGTGCCGCCCTTGGTAATGGCGGCATACGAAATAGGGGTGGCCATTCCCTTCTTGGACTGCACATGGACAATCGCCGCGGTTAAGGTGGACTTGCCATGGTCAACGTGGCCAATGGTGCCGACGTTCACATGCGGTTTGGTTCGTTGAAATTGCTCTTTTGCCATTTTGTTTCCTGCGTTGTTGTCGTTAGCGTTCTAGTTAGTGCGTCTCTTAAATTGTCTGGAGCCCATGATCAGGATCGAACTGATGACCTCGTCCTTACCAAGGACGTGCTCTACCAACTGAGCTACATGGGCGATCCCGTTAGTCTTTAGTCGTTTTCAACCTGATGCGCTCAAACGACAAAAAACCACCCCCGCATCTTTTCTCTCTCGAAAAACCTGAGGGTTTGGTCGTTTGTCTCTTTTACGGCTCTAAGACGAGGGCTAAAATAGGAAAGGATCGAATAGGTGTCAATGCACTTTTTAGCTTTTTTTGCTGTCCCCGCCTCTTCGCCACTCCGTTTTGGGCGGTTCAGGTAAATTCTGCGCCCGCAAGGCCGTACGAAAGTGCATTTTCGCTATCTTCCCCAATGCCTCCGCGCCGTGCTTGGAAAACAAATCCTTTGCCACCGCATCTACATTGCTCCCCGCACCCTTTGGCAACTCTGAGCCACATTCGTTTCCAAGTGCCGCCAGGCGCTTGACAAACTCATTCCGCGCCAGAATCGAAGCTGCCGCCACCGCTAAATCCTCTTCCGCCTTGTGCCGCTGCACCAGTTCCAACTCGCGCCCCATGCTCATCAGAGCCTTTTCAACGACACTCTTGCTGGCGGCAAATTGATCGCTGATCGCCCGCACCGGCGGCGGATTCATCCGATGCCGCTGGCCCATCAGATTCTCAATCACCCGCGCGTGCCCCCACGCCAGCACGTTGTTCACGCTCCGCATCTTCGCGTAAAGTCGGTTGTAAGCCTCGTTACCAATCGGGATGACGGTCGTCACGCAACCCGGCGTATCCTTGATCAACTTCGCGAGATCGGAAATCTTCTTGTCGCTGGAAATATTTTTCGAATCGCGCACGCCCGCGTCCTTCCAAGCGGTCAAAACGGCTTCATTCACATACACCCCCGCCACGCACATCGGCCCGAAGAAATCGCCCTTGCCGCTTTCGTCCACGCCGATGCGCGGTAGCAGCAACTCCGGATTCAACACCGCTTCGTAACCAAGCCGTGCCTGCTTCAAAATCTCCGGTTCGAGCACGAACTCCACGAACTCATGCGTCCCCTTCCCTTGCACCACAAGCTTGCCGCTCTCGTAAAAAACCACGCTGGTCTTTTCCTTCTCGCCCGCGAACCGCGCATATGGCACCTGCCGCGGCGTATAATTCCGCGTTTCAAGATACGACTTCAACGTCGCCGCCTGTTCGTCCGTCAGCTTGTAGGTGTAAATCGTCAGTGGTTTCACGCCGCTGATTTAATAGCCACAAGAGAACACAAAGAACACAAAAGAATTCTTTGTGCTCTTTGCGTTCTGTTACGGCCATATTAGTCTCTCCCCGATGTCGCGCGACCGCCAATGCTCACAACTTGCTTCTTCCCTCCTCTCTTGGTTTGCCGCCAACGCCCGCGATCTTCCGTGGCGGCGCACCCGCGATCCCTACGCGATTTGGGTCTCGGAAATCATGCTTCAGCAAACGCAGGTCAAAACCGTCATCCCGTATTATGACCGCTGGATGCGCAAACTGCCAACCATCGAAGCCTTGGCCAAAGCTCATCCCGACAAGATTCATAAACTCTGGGAAGGCCTCGGTTACTACACACGCGTCCGCAACATGCAGAAAGCCGCTCAACAAATCATCGCAGAACACGATGGTAAATTCCCACAAACCTTCGACGCGGTTCTCGCCTTCCCCGGGGTCGGCCGCTACACTGCTGGCGCGATTTGCAGCATCGCCTTCAATCAACCCACGCCGATTCTCGACGGCAACGTGATCCGCGTTTTGACCCGTGTTTACGGCATCAAAACTGATCCGCGTGAAAAGCAAACGAATGCCCAGATTTGGCATCTAGCAGGCTTGCTGGTAAACGAAGCGGCGCTGCCGCGACCGGAAACCTTGTGCTTCGCATCTCGCGCCTCCCATCTGAACCAATCCCTGATGGAACTCGGCGCGCTTCTCTGCACCCCACGTTCCCCGAACTGCACCGCTTGCCCCGTGCAAAAACTCTGCGTCGCACAAAAAGAACGCCGGCAAGACCAACTCCCCAACCTCGCCAAACGCGAAGCCGTCACCAAACGCCGCTGCATCGCCTTCGTGGTCGAGCGCGACGGCAAATATCTTGTCCGCCAGCGCCCGGAAGGAGTGGTGAACGCCCATCTTTGGGAATTCCCGAACGCGGAAACTGGAGCACGAGTCTGTGACCCGCAACACACAACGGCGAAGGGGTGGGGATTGAGCATTACCGCCTCGAAACCACTCCGAACCATTATACACTCCATCACCCGCTACCGCATCACGTTGGAAGCTTGGCGTGCCGAACCCGCTGCCGCATCCGCCAAGCTTCCGGGCCACTGGCTAACGCCCAAACAACTTGACCAACTCGCCTTCACCAGCGCCCACAAGAAAATCCTCGCCCACCTCGGTGCGCCCTTTTCCAAATCGGCACATTGATTCGCGTTGCCCAAGCCCCGGGCCAAATCGGAGATCGGTGTTCCGGCCGTTCCCTTTCCCAATTGCTCCCCTGCCCCCTTTCTCCTTTTCACATCCGCTCCGTTTCCTATCCTGTCCGCCCGATGTTCTACTTTGATTACAACGCCACCGCGCCCGTTATTCGCGAGGCCCGCGACGCCTGGCTTGAAACGACCGACAGAATTCATGGCAATCCTTCCAGCCCGCACGCCTTCGGCTTGGCCGCCAACAAAGCCCTGACCGACGCCCGCGAACGCCTCGCCCACCATCTCGGCTGCCATCCCGCCGACATCATCTGGACCAGCGGCGCGACCGAGGCCAACAACATGGCCCTGCACCACTTCGCGCAAACCCTCGACGCGAAAAGCGAAGTCTGGATCAGCGCCATCGAACATCCCTGCGTGCATGATTCGTCCCGCCACTATTTCGGCAAACGCGTGAAAATTATTCCGGTCACGCATGACGGCGGGGTGGACATGGAATGGTTCGCCACCGAAATGGCCTACACCCGCCCCGGCGTCGTCTCGGTCATGTGCGCCAACAACGAGACCGGCGTCATCCAACCCTGGCGCGAACTGCTGGCCATCTGTCAGGCGTATGAAGTCCCGTTCTTCACCGACGCCGTCCAATGGCTCGGCAAGATGCCATCCAAAGGTTTGGGCGAATGTGATTTCGTCACCGGCGCCGCGCACAAATTCGGCGGCCCACGCGGTGTGGGCTTCTTGAAAGCCCCGCACAAGGCCAAGATCAATTCCCTCCTCTTCGGCGGCAAACAAGAACGCGGCCAACGCGCAGGCACGGAAAATTTACCGATTATCGTCGCCATGCTTGCCGCACTCGACGTCCGCGAAAAACAACTCGCCAACAACGATCACGAAACCCGCGCCGTGTGGCGGGACAAGTTTGAGAAACTCCTGCTCCGCCAAGTGCCCGGCACCACCGTTGTGGGCCTCGGCGCGCCGCGTTTGTGGAACACCGTTTCCGCGCTCATGCCCGAAGGCGGCCAGCAACGCTGGGTCACACGCCTCGACAAAGCCGGCTTTGCTGTCAGCACCGGCTCCGCCTGCACCACCGGCAAAGAAGAACCTTCCCATGTACTCTCGGCAATGGGCTACAAAGCCGGGCAGGTCACGCAGGTGCTGCGCTTCAGCAGCGGCTGGGAAACCACCGCCGCTGATTGGGAAGCCTTGGAAGAAGGCATTCTGAGAGTTTACGGCGAGGTTCATCACACAAAATAGAGCGCCCGCAGACCGAAACATGAAACTCAGCGCCGATCAGTCCCTCGCCGGCATTTTGGAGCCGGTCTTCGCCATCCGTACCGAAAATGACCTGGGCATAGGTGATACGGACGGCGTGCGCCAGATGATTGACTGGTGTCATCGCCACAAGCTGAATCTGCTCCAAACTCTTCCAATCAATGAAATCAGCGACGATAACAGCCCCTATAACGCCATTAGCTCTCTGGCCATCGAGCCGACAACGATCGCGATTACACCAAAGTTCATCCCCGATCTGTCACCCAAGAAATTCCACGAACTCACCCCACCGGAGTTGCTCGCAGAGTTGCGTGCCGGCCCGGTCAATTATCCCAAAGTTAAACGACTCAAGCGCGCCCTGTTGGAAGCTGCGTTTAAGAACTTTCTCAAGCGGCACTTCAACCGCGAAACCCCTCGTGCGGAGGCGTTTCGCGCGTTCATGATAGAGAATGCGGAGTGGCTTTCGGACTACGTGCTTTTCCGCGTCCTGATGGAGCAAAACGGCGGCTTACCCGCGTGGGATCGGTGGCCGCAGGAACAGCGCGGACCAGGCCAAGCGCGTAGCTGGCTGCTCGGGCTACCAGAACAGCGGCGGGAAGAATTAAGCCACCAACAACTTTTCTTTGCCTACGTCCAATGGATCGCGTTCACGCAGTGGCAGCAGGTGAAAGCCTGCGGCAGCGCGAAGCAGGTGTATCTGATGGGGGACATCCCCTTCGGAGTCGGCCGCTACAGTGCGGATGCGTGGGCGAACCGTGCCATCTTCAATCTCGATTGGAGCGGCGGCGCGCCGCCGGAAAAAACATTCAAGGTGGATCCGTTCACGGAAAAGTGGGGGCAAAACTGGGGTATCCCGAATTATCGCTGGGATGAATTGCGCCGCCAAAATTACGCGTGGTGGCGGATGCGGGTCGGCAATATCCAGAAAATCTTCCATCTCTATCGCATCGACCATGTCTTGGGGTTTTTCCGTATCTACTCATTCCCTTGGACACCGGATCGCAACGCGGAGTTTCTGCCATGCACCGAAGTCGAAGCCGCCGAGAAAACCGGCGGGCGCCTGCCGGGCTTTATACCATTTCCGGACGACACCGACGGGCATAAAGCCGCGAACCAATCCCAAGGCGAAGAGATTCTGCGGATCGTGCTAGAAGGATCAGGCGAAACGACGGTGGTGGCGGAAGATCTTGGATGCATTCCGGAATATGTGCCGCCGACGCTGGAGAAGTTAGGTATCCCTGGCTTCCGCATTCCAATGCTCTTTCGGGAGCAAGACGGTAGTTACTCGGATCCATCATGTTACCCTCGGCTTTCCCTCGCCCAACCGGCGACACACGATCACCCTCCGCTGGCGGCGATGTGGATAGAATGCTGGAAAAACATCGCGGCAGGCATCGATGTGGACCACAACCGAAAGGAGCTAAGACACATGACTGACTTCGCAGGTTTGCAGAAGGAAGATCCACCGCATCAATTTGACGACCACCTGCACGAGGCATTTACCCGGACCGTGATGAAATCGTCTTCTTGGTTGGTCGTCTTTCAGATTCAAGATGTTCTGGCCCAGACAGAGCGATTCAACACCCCGGGCTCAGTTTCGGAAAAGAATTGGTCGCATCGGCTAACCCCAACGGTCAAACAATTCGACACGACCCCGGAATTGTTGGCAAAGGCGATAACATTTACGCGCGCGGCACAGGAAAGTGGGCGGACTTGCGGGCGGTAGGGGTTGGGGCTGCCGCCGGGGCATGCAATTTCGATCACGCGTTCATCCAAGCGGACGAAGAACCGCTGTCCAAAACTAAAATGAAAAAGCCGAAACATATGTTTCGGCTTTTCCGTGTAAAGAATGGCGGCTACCTACTCTCGCGGAATCTATAAAACCACTACCATCGGCAACGCTGCGTTTGACGGCCGAGTTCGGAATGGGATCGGGTCGGACCACAGCTTTAAGGCCACCATAAAATT
>JADLHS010000697.1 GCA_020848635.1 Limisphaerales bacterium | reverse complement strand
TGTGAATCCGCTCTACATAGGCGTCCCGATTGAGATATTCTGGCAGCGGATAGTCCTCGCCGTTCCAGGGCTTGAAGGCGGAGGTGAGATCGCCACAAACCGTGCGGCGCCACGTGCTGACGTTGCGCTCCACCACGGATTTCCCCTTCCCGGCCAGCCAGTTTTCGAGAAACATGAGGATGGACGTGTGATCGCTCACCTGCGAATTCACGCAGCCGCCGCGGGTCCACGGCGAGGCGATCACGAGAGGGCAGCGATAGCCAAGGCCAATAGAGTGATCGCGGTCGTAGGCATTGGACACATCCACGGCGGTATCGATTCCAGCAGAACATTTTCCGGTCTCGGGGCGACCAGGATGGGGCGCCACAAAGGGGGGCACGTGGTCGAAGAGTCCGTCATTCTCGTCATAGCAGAGGATAAAGACGGTTTTCTTCCACACCTCGGGATCGCGCGTGAGTATATTGAGCACCTCGCTCAGGTACCACGCACCAAACCACGCGGAGCCGGGATGATCGGAGAAGCGCTCGGGCGCTACGAGCCACGAAACAGCCGGCAAGTTGCCCGTGTCCACATCCTTGCGGAACTGGTGAAGCACGTCCCCCTTGGGCACGGGTATGGTCCGGGCCTGGCCATCGTCGTCATAGTGATGCTCCACCAGCGTGCGATAGTCGGGGTCGCCCTCTTTCGTGGAGAACGCTTTCTCGTGGAGCGCCTTTTCTTTCGCGCTGAGATTGCGCCAGCCTTCGTCCGTGTACTCGGTGATTTCCCGTCGGGCCCTATCCAGTATCTGCTCCCCGTCCGCCCGATCCTGCGCAAGCTTTGCCGACGCTTCTGCGGAAAGGGTGCCGCTGGCCAGGGTCGCCGTGGCTTCCTCTATTCGGGCGGCCAGTGTTTCGATGAACTTAGGAAGGTAGGCCCGGCGCTGCCTGGAATAGCGAACGCGATACTGGGTAAACCACTCGATGGGGTTGTCGGTGAAGTTCGAGAGCCACGCATCCTCTTCGCCGACCAGCCCGGTATCCAGCGAGATTTCGTTCTGGTAGATCTTCCACGAGATTCCCGCGTCTTCCAGGCGCTCCGGATAGGTCGTCCAGGCCGCCTCGGCGTCGTAGTCCGTATCGCTGTTCTGCACGCGCGCGGAATGGTCGGCATCCTCGCGAATCGTGCCGCTCCAGAGGTGCAGCCGGTTCGGAGTCGTCCCCGTCAGCGAAGAACAGAAAGCGTGATCGAAGATCGTGAAGGCATCGGCCAAGGCATAGTAAAAGGGAATGTCTTCCCGTGTGAAAAAGCCCATGGTCATGGGAAAGCCGTCATCGCGGCGCTTGGCCGGAAGCCATTTATC
>JADLHS010000563.1 GCA_020848635.1 Limisphaerales bacterium | reverse complement strand
TGCTGGCCGCCGGCGGCGGCGGGGCGGAAACCAATGACGTCAACCGACTGAAACCGTACCAGGCGATCAGCCCCGGCCCGGCACCCAAATCGCCCGCCGTTTTTGATCCCGACCCGAACCGGCTCAGGCTTCCAACCAATCTCCCGCCGGCCACCAATTGGTCACACCACGTCACGATCAGTTCCAACGCGCCGCCCGTGCCGCCGCCATTCAATCCTGATCCCGGCGCAAGCCTCGTTCAGCCGCCGAATACGCCCCCCCCCCTGTTCCGTACTGACCCCTTGCCGCTGCCAGGCTTCACGCCGCCGACCGTGCGGCCAGAACTGGCTTTGCCACGCCCCGGCCTGCGACAGGGCGAACTGTTTCCGCCACAATCACCAGTCCCCGGCAGTTTTGGCTTGGAGCCCTTGCCGGCAGATCAGGAACTGCCGCGCGAAGACATCCGGGGCAATTTGAAGATCGAACCGAACTTCCAGGTGCCGGACTATACCTCGCTGCCGTGGCCGGCCGATTATCCCACCAATACGCAGCCGCGACCCGACCGCTGGCGCATCGGTTTCGTGCCATGGAAACGGTACACGAGCGGCGTGACCGAACAGCCGTACGAAACCCCCGAGCCGATGCTCTGGCATCCGTACAACCAAAGCGTGCTCAAAGGCGACGTGCCGGTGATCGGGCAGGACGTTTTTCTCAACCTCACCGCCTCGTCCCTGACAGAAGTCGAGTTCCGGCGCGTCCCAACCGCCAGCGGCGTGAGCACGGCGGTGCCAGGCGAGTATCAATTCTATGGTCAGAGCGAGCAGATCGGCATTCAGCAATACTTCGGGTTTTCCGCGGAACTGTTCCAAGGTGAAACGGCCTTCAAGCCCGTGGGCTGGGCGCTCAAGCTCGAACCGGTGTTCAATGTCAACTACCTCAACTCCCAGGAAACCGGTGTGGTGTCGCCCGATCCGCGCGGCCCCCTGGGCGGCAATAACAACACGCCGCCGCCGGGCAACGGTTTTGTGCTAAACCCCGGCGACATTGACGCCTTGCTCAATGGCCAGATCGGTGCGGCGGACAGCTTTCGCGGCCAGCAAAACACCGTGCGCACACGAACCTTCTTCGCGCTGCAGCAGGCGTTCGGGGAAATCCATCTGCTCGATCTCTCGGAAAACTACGATTTTGCGGCGGTGCGGGTCGGTCTGCAATCGTTCAACTCCGATTTCCGCGGCTTCGTTTTCAATGACATCAATCTCGGCGCCCGCGTTTTCGGGAACTGGGGCAACAACCGCTACCAATACAATATCGCCGGGTTTGACATGCGGGAAAAGGACACCAACTCGGAATTGAACTCGTTTGATGACCGGGGCCAGGAAGTAATGATTGCGAATTTCTTCTGGCAGGATTTTTTGTGGAAGGGCTACACGGCGCAATGGAGCTTTCTGGCGAATCTGGACCACGGCGGCACGCACTATGATCAGAACGGCAACCTTGTGCGGCCCGGGCCCATCGGCACGGTGCGCGAACACGATGTGCATGCCTACTATCTCGGCTGGGCGGGCGACGGCCACATCGGTCGAGTGAACGTCACGCACGCCTTCTACGAAGTCTTCGGCCATGACGATTTCAACGGACTAGCCGGCCAACCCGTGGACATCAACGCGCAAATGGCCGCGCTCGAAGTCTCCTACGACCGCGATTGGGTGCGCTACAAAGGGTCGTTCTATTACGCCTCCGGCGACCACAATCCGGAAGACGGCACGGCGACCGGCTTTGACACGATTCTCGACAATCCCAATTTCAGCGGCGGGCCGTTCAGCTACTGGGCGCGGCAGGGCTTCAACCTGGGTGGCACCTCGGTGAACCTGAAGCAACGCAACAGTCTGGTGCCGAATCTGCGCTCAAGTAAAACCGAAGGCCAGGCGAACTTCGTCAATCCCGGCGTGTTCATTTTCGGGCTCGGCGCCGAGATCGAGGTCACGCCCAAACTCCGCTCCTTCATCAACGCCAATTACATTTACCTCGCGGACACCGACCCGATTCAAACGGCATTGCTGGCGAACCAGGTCGCCAACGATATGGGCTGGGATTTCAGCATCGGCTTTCAATATCGCCCGCTGCTAACGGACAACATCATCATCTCAGCTGGCTTCGGCGCGCTGCTGCCGGGCAGCGGCTTCATGGACATCTACCAGTCCAACACCGATCTCGTGGCGGGCTTTGACCGGACGGATCTGCGCGGTCAGGTGGATGATTTTCTTTACAGCGCATTGATCGCCATCACACTTACCTACTGAACCATGCGAACGTGCCGGAAATATTACACCCGTAGCCGCCGACGTGAGGAGGCTCTTGATGCTTTCCCAAAGGAGGGTAGCCTCCTGGCATCGGCGGCTAGAAAACCGTGGGCGGCTGTCATAGTGAGTTTCCTGCTGTCGGGTGTGATAGCGCCGTTTGCCTTGGCTCAGAATCTGGCTTCCGGCCCGGAAATTTCCGTCCCGAAAGAACCACCGCGCGATACCGGTCACGCTTTGCCGGACCGGAACTGGATGGACCAGACCCAGACGGACGCCGACCGCAAGAGCCGGGGCTGTCTCGAATGTCACGCGGGCAGCGAGCCGATGCACACATCGCCGAACGTGGTGCTCGGCTGCACGGATTGCCACGGCGGCAACGCCACGCCCGGTCTCACGCAACACAAGGCACACGTTGAGCCGCGTAATCCCGTATTCTGGCAAAGCTCCGCCAACCCGAATGATTCTTCGGTCCTGCTTAATCACGAATCCGCCGAATTCATCCAGTTTGTGAACCCCGGCGACCTGCGCGTGGCGGACAAGGCGTGCGGACTCTGTCACGGCGAGATTGTACGCAACGTCGGCCACAGCATGATGCGCCACGGGGCGATGCTCTGGGGCGCGGCGCTCTACAACAACGGGGCGTATCCGGACAAAAATTACCGTTTCGGCCAGGCTTACGGGCTGGACGGCGTGCCGCTGCGGTTGGACAGTCCGATTCCGGTGACGCCGGAGATGACCCAGGCACACGGTATTTTGCCGTTCCTGGATCCACTCCCGCGCTTCGCCCTCAGCCAGCCGAGCAACCTGCTCCGCATTTTCGAACGCGGTGGGGAAAAACAAAATCAACTGGGTAATCCGAATCCCTTTGAACCGCCCGGCAAACCGCTGCGCCGGCTCTCTGAGAGGGGAATGGGCACGCTCAATCGCATTGATCCGGTGTTCCTCAATCTACAGAAGACGCGCCTGCACGACCCCCTGCTTGACTTCATGGGCTCGAACAATCATCCGGGGGATTATCGTTCCAGCGGTTGCACGGCGTGCCATGTGGTTTACGCGAACGATCGTTCGCCGACGCATTCCGGCTGGTATTCGAAATTCGGCCATCAAGGGTTGAGTTTCAGCGACGACAAAGCCATCCGCAAAGACGAGCGCGGCCATCCGATCAAGCACCAGTTCACCCGCGCCATTCCAACTGCGCAGTGCATGAACTGCCACATGCACCAGGGCAATCTCTTCGTGAACCCCTACCTCGGCTATATCTGGTGGGATCAGGAGAGCGACGGTGAATTCATGTATCCGAAACAGCAGAAGAATCCGACCGAAGCCGAGATGGTGCGCGGCGTGCAGAACAATCCGGAAGCTGCGGCCGCACGCGGATTGTGGGGCAACCTGGAATTTCTGGAAAAAGTCGCCGAGTTGAATCCGCAACTCAAGCAAACGCAATTCGCCGATTATCACGGCCACGGCTGGGTGTTCCGCGCCGTGTTCAAGAAAGACCGCCAGGGCAATCTCGTTGATCTGGCGGATAACAAAATCGCGCACGACGACCCGATGAAGTTTGCCAAGGCGGTTCATCTCAAGGATGCGCACCTCGCGAAAGGGATGCAGTGCGCGGATTGCCACTTCCAGGCCGACGTGCATGGCAACGGGCTGCTCTACGGCGAACCGCGCGCGGCCACGACCATCGAGTGTATTGACTGCCACGGCACGGTCAACGCGCGGCCCACGCTGGTGACTTCCGGCAACGGCGGCCAGATTGATTTGCGCGCCAGCAACACACCGCATGGGCCGCGGTTCTATTGGGAGGGCAACAAGCTATTTCAGCGCTCAACGATGACGCCTGGCCTGCGCTGGGAAGTGCCGCAGACAATCGACACGATTGACCCCAAATCATCGCACTACAATGCGAAGTCGGCTTACGCCAAGACGCTGCGGCGGGACGGGGCTGTCTGGGGCGACGTGCCGGATTCAGATTGCAAGCGCAGCTTGGCGCACGATAACAGCAACATCTCCTGTCAGGTCTGCCACTCATCGTGGGCCACGTCCTGCTTCGGCTGCCATCTGCCGATGAAGGCGAACCAGCGGGTCGCGTTGAACAAGTTCGAAGGCGTGACCACGCGCAATTTCACTTCCTACAATCCGCAGGTCGTGCGGGATGATGTGTTCCAACTCGGCGTTGACAGCACGGTCAAGAGCAACCGACTCGCAGTGTTGCGCTCCTCGTCCGCCGTGATCGTCGGTTCGCAGAACGCGAATCGCGAATGGATTTATTCGCAGCAGCAGACCGTCAGCGCGGAAGGCTACAGCGGTCAGGCGTTCAATCCCCATTTCCCGCACACGACCAGCGGCAAGGGCACGACGAAGACTTGCACGGACTGCCATGTGGCAAAGGCCAACGACAACAACGCCTGGATGGCCCAGATGCTCGGTTTTGGCACGGGCACGGTAAATTTCTTTGGACGCTATGCCTACGTCGGTGAAGGCAAGGGTGGGTTCGCCGCCGTTGTGTGGACGGAACAGGACGAACCACAGGCCGCGCTCGGCAGCCACCTGCACAAGCTGGCCTACCCGGACAATTTCAAAAAGCACGTTGAGGAAGACCAAGCCGAGTTGAAAGAGGCCCACCATCATCACGCGAAGGAGATTCTCGATCTGACGTTGCGCGGTGAATACCTCTACACGGCGAACGGGGCAGACGGCTTTGAAGTGTTCGACGTGGCGAACATTGATCAAAAGGGGTTCTCCGAGCGCATCGTCACTGCACCCGTGTCGCCGCTCGGCCAGCGCACCTATCTCCGCACCAAATACGCCACGAGCGTCACGCTGCCGAGCACGCTGGGCATTGATCCGCTGCGCACCCGTCGGCCGGAAAACGAGGAGCAGCCCGTCAGTCCCATCTACGCCTGGGTGTTTATCACCGACCGTGAGGAAGGCCTGGTCATGTGTACGGTCGGCACGCTCGTGGACGGCGATCCGAGCAATAATTTCCTGGATAAGGAAAAAGTCATCCGCTTCAACCCGGAGGGCAAACTCACCGGCGCGCGGCACAGCTTCATGGCCGGGACGAATCTTTACGTGGTGGGCCAGAATGGTTTGTTCGTCGTCGGATTGCGCAATGATGCGCTGGAAGCTCCCGCCCTCGTGGGCGAGTTGACGAGCGGATTGAAGAATCCGCGCGCCGTCAGCGTGCAATTCCGTTACGCCTTCGTGACCGATGATGAGGGGTTCAAGGTCGTAGACATCACCAATCCGACGAAACCGGAGTGGATTTCCGGCGCGTTCGTACCCTTGAAAGACGCGCAGCGTTTTTATCTCGCCCGCACCTACGCCTACGTGGCCAACGGCCCGGAAGGATTGGCCTTCATCAACATCAAAAACCCGACGCAACCGCGGCTGGAGCAAATGTATAATGCCGAGGGCGCGCTCACGGACACGCGCGCCGTGCAAATTGGGTCAGTCAACGCCTCGATGTTCGCCCTGGTCGCTGACGGCAGGAACGGGCTGCGCGTGCTGCAAATGATTTCACCGGAAAACGTGCCCGGCCACATGGGCTTCAGCCCGCAACCAAAACCGAAGTTGATCGCCACCTACCCTACGAAGGCGCCAGCCGTCGCCGTTTCGCGCGGACTGGATCGCGACCGGGTGGTGGACGAGAGCGGAAATCAAACTGTCGTTTTTGGCCGGCGCGGGTCGCGGCCTTTCAACCTGGAGGAGATGCACTCGTTTTATACGCGGAGCAATTCCGTTTACACCGTCGAGGATGTTGTCTGGAAGGATGGCACATTGCAGACCAAGGCAGGGACTGAACTGACGCCCGCCAATGAATTCAAATCGCCAGCCGAAAAACCCGCCGGTTCGCGCGCCAGCCGCGACCGGTTGCTGCGGAGGGGCCAGTGAAAAGCCGTATTTTCGGAATCATGTTGTTTGCGCTGTTTTCGCCCTCCGCAACCGTGTATGCACAAGACTGCGTCACGACGTTGGCTGGTCAGGTTTTGGTCAACGGCTTCACCAATGGCCCGGCGACCAAGGCGGCCTTCAATGATCCTGCCGCCCTTGTCGCTGATGCCGTGGGCAACCTCTATATCGCCGACAGTCAGAATCATGTCATCCGCAGCGTTGGCACCAATGGCATCGTCAGCACTCTGGCCGGCCAGGCGGGAACGCGCGGAAGCAATAATGGCAGCGGCGTCCAGGCGCAGTTCGATACGCCCAGCGGAATTGCCATCGCCCCGAATGGCGATTTCTATGTTTCGGATACCGGCAATCACACCATCCGCAAAATCAGCCTCACAGGCACCGTGACCACGATCGCAGGCACACCGGGACAGAGTGGTTTTACAAATGGCACTGGCGCGGCGGTCCGGTTTAATTCGCCCTTGGGGATTACCGTTGGCGCCAACGGCACGCTTTACGTGGCGGACAGCGGCAATCAATTGATCCGCAAAATTTCTTCCGGGGGGCTGGTAACGACTTTGGCGGGCAGCCCGGATAACTGGGGCAGCGACGATGGGGTTGGCCCGGCGGCGCGGTTCAACGGCCCGGTGGGCGTGGTTTTGGACGACCAAGGCAACCTGTTCGTGAGTGATTCGTTCAATCACACCATCCGGAAAATTACTCCGGACGGAATGGTGAGCACCTGGGCGGGATTGCCTGGGGTGGATGGTTGGGTGGACGGCAAAGTGACGACAGCGAAATTCTGCAAACCGGCTGAGTTGGCCATGGACCGGCGGAACGATTTGTTTGTTGCGGACTCGGGCAACCACGTCATCCGCAAGATTTCAACGGATGGAAACGTCAGCACCATCACCGGTCGGGCGGGAGTCAACGGGCCAACGGACGGGGTCAACGGGGCGGCGCGATTGTTTAATCCCTATGGGGTGGCCGTCGCTCCAGACGGCTCGCTGGTAGTGGCAGATGCCTACAATGAATTGCTGCGCACGGTAGTAGCGCCCTTTACCCTCACCCTGCAGAAAAACGAAGCCAACGGCAGCGCCACCCTTGCATGGGATTGCGCGATCGGTCGCAACTATCAGGTGCAGTATAAAGACGCGTTAGATGCTGCTGGCTGGACGAACTTGGGAGGGTCTATGCGGGCGACCAACTTGACGACCACCAAGCAGGACGCCGCCGCCAGCCAGACACCCCAGCGCATTTACCGCGTGGTTTTGGCGCCATGATTATCCGGAATTGAACCTATGGAACAACTGATTCTGCATCTCCTCGGCGACTACATTACGCAGAGTGACTGGATGGCCCGGAACAAAACCCGGCGCTCATGGCCCGCCTTCTGTCATGCGGCGGTTTACAGCGTTCCTTTCTTCCTGATCGGATCCACCTTGGCCGTGGGAGTGATTTTTCTGTCGCATTTCGTCATCGATCGCCTCCAACTGGTTCGCTATCTGGTGTGGGCGAAGAACTGGATTTCACCCGGTTATTCGCCTTGGGCGGAATGTTCCGAAACCGGCTACCACAAGAGCGTGCCCGTGTGGCTGGCCACCTGGCTTATGATTGTCTGCGACAATACCCTCCATCTGATTTGCAACTACTGCGCGCTCCGCTGGCTTTGAACGACGCAAGTTTTTGACTGGAGCTACGGGGTCAACACTGCGGCACTGTGGGCGGGGAGGGTGAGTTTGACCTTTCCCTCAACCACCAGGACCGTGCCAAGATTCCCCAACCGGTCGGTCAGCGACGTTGCCGTCGCAAGATGCACGTTCGCGAGCGGCAGTTCGAAGGTCAACGGCTGGACGGAGTTGTTGAACGCCATGATGACCGAAGCCTGCGGGGTAACACGGGCAAAAACATAGCGGTTTACGTCAGCGGCGAGTTCCACGAGTTCCCCGCGGCGCAAGGGCGTAAACAGCTGGCGGAGTTGCAGAAGTTTTTTGACGTGGGCATGGACGGCTTCTTCCTCCGGCGTGCGGCCGGCTTTTTCAAAGGCATTGCGCGCATCCTCCGGCCAACCGCCCGGAAAATCACGGCGGTTGTCCGGGTCGCGACCGCCCCGCATGGCAATTTCGTCACCGTAATAGATCAGCGGCGTGCCGCGCGTGGTGAGGAGAAATGTGAAGGCGTTCTTCAGCCCGTCGGTCGTCGCCCCGGGTTCGCTCATGAAGCGCGCCGTGTCGTGCAGGCCGAGAAAGGTGACGAGCACGCGGGTATTCACGTAGTTGGTGTCCGCCGCCAGCGTTTGGGCGAGCCGCGTCATGGGCTGCCCCTTGGCGAACACGTCACGCACGGCGTAATGGAGCGGAAAATCGAACAGGGTTGTGACCCCGGAATCCACCCCGTCGAAGCGCCCACCGCCGCCCTGGAAGAACGCGACGAGTTGCGGGTTGCCATCCCACATCTCGCCCAAAACCGTGAGTTGGGGATACTCCCGCTTGAGCGCCGCCGTCCAGCGCGACCAGTAGGTGCGGGGCACGTAGGGCAGCGTGTCCTGCCGCACGGCATCGAGACCGATCCGGCCGATCCACCAGAGGGAATTTTGCATCAGATATGCGGCCGTCTCCGGGTCGTCCTGATTCAGGTCGGGGAGCAGGTTGATGAACCAGCCGTCCAAGGTGGAACGGAGTTTATCGGCGGGCGGGTTGGTGGCCGCAATGGTCCAAGTTTGCCACGAATTATCGAGGTGGTTGGCAGTCGTACCATTGAACCAGGTCGGCGTAGGCGCATTGGCCACCCATGGATGATAGGGCCCGGTGTGATTGGCCACCTGGTCGTGGATCACCTTAAGGCCGGCGGCATGGGCGTCGTTCACCAACCCGCACAGTTGCGCCAGATCGCCAAAATGTTCTTCCACCCCGTAGAAATCCACGGCGCCATAACCATGATAATCGGTGGACGGCTCCCCCGCGGCGGTGCGGCGATTGTCGGCGGTGTATTTCTCAAGCTGGTTGAGTTGGTTGACGTTGTCGTACCACGGGGTTGTCCAAAGCGCGGTGACCCCGAGTTCGCGGAGGTAGGGCAAGTGAGCACGAACGCCCGCCAGATCGCCGCCGTGATAATGGCGCGGCTTCGATCGATCGAGCAAACCCAGCGACAAAGGCGGATCGTCATTGGTCCGGTCGCCATTGGCGAACCGATCAGGCATCAGCAGGTAAATCACGTCGTCCGGCGAGAAACCGCCAAAGTGATCCGCGCGTGGCAAAGGAGTGAGCAGGGGAAAAGGCGTCGTCGTTGCCCCGTCGGGCGTGACGATGCGAAGCGGGATGGGTCCGGCGGGGGCGTTCGTGGGAATGTTCAGGTCAAGGAACAGGTAGTTGCCATTTTCGCTGGTATGTAAATTCGCCACGCCAAACCCGGCGGGCGACTCAACGCGGGCGCGGGTGAGGTTCGCGCCGGAGAGAAGCAACCGAATCGGATTGAGCGAATGGTTGGGCCACCAGTTCGGCGGTTCAACCCGGGCGACTTGAGGCGCCGCCGCGGATACCCGCGCCGCGTGAAACGCAAACAGAGCGATCAACGCAAGGGAAGCACCGGGAAATGGCATGAATGGCTTGGGCACTGACCGCCCGGCTTATGAATCGAATCGCCGGAAATTGGTTGAGGCGATTACCATTAACCCTGGTTTAGCTGATTCGCATTTTGGAAAGGTGGTGCTTGCGTTCTTGAGCAAGCCACCGGTTCCACCCCACGCACACCGCGACCATTGCCATGATTTCCGCAAGCCCGGTTTAGGCTGATCGCGCGCTTAATAGGACTGACTCTTAATGCGCCCGCCGCGATAACTCAACCAACTGATGTCTTTGTCTCCGCGAACAACCGTGGTGGCTGTAGTGCCGTTAAAGGTAGTGTCCACTCTCGCGGCGGCAGGCGTGCTGAGCGAGGCAACCCACTTGTGCGTTTCAGAATGGCCATCGGCAAACGAAACCCCCGCCGCTCCATTATGGTAGCTGGCTGGCTGATCAATCCACGCGCTGACACTCGGGTTGAAAAAGCCTGCGTCATTGATGCTGCATGGATGCTCATCCATAAACACCCACGTTTCAGCCGGGCCCGGATAAATAAAGTCAGTCGTCTTCTTGATGTGCTTGTAGAGCGAATCCCAAGGCCCGCTTTCCGCATTGCCGTCGCCGATGCCAATATTGCCGGAGATGCTCCGGACGCGTTCCGCCCAACCGCGGCTCCGCTGCACCGCGCTCACGTACTTATCGGCCGGACACTTGAAGATGTTCTTGCTCTTGCCGACATACCGGCCCAAGCGCGCGTATTTGTCTTCGGTCAGGAAAAGAACGTTCGTGTTGTCGCCCGAAGTGGTCCAATCCAGCCATCCTACCACCCACGGCGCCGCATTGGGATTCGAGGCGATCGATCCCCCTTGGGCGTCGCCGCCATGATAACTCATGACGATGCGCTCGTTGTTGTCCCCGGTGTACATCTGCCACGCGAGCATCACCTGCTTGGTGTTGTTCATGCACAGGAT
>JADLHS010000562.1 GCA_020848635.1 Limisphaerales bacterium | reverse complement strand
TTTATCTGCGCGGGGCAACGAACTTGTGGTGTCTCGGAGGAAAGAAATGAGAACAAATCCGAAAACCGAATTTCGGAACTCGAAAGCAAGCCGAGGCCGGGAATCCGGGCTTTCTTCGGAATTCGACCTTCGGATCTCGAACTTAAACCATGCCCATTGACCTGACCATTGCGGACGAAGCGGTGGCGCGCGTGGGTCGGAAACCCGAGGCGCTGATCCCGATCTTGCAGTCGTTGCAAGAGCATTACGGTTACCTGCCGGAAGCGGCGTTGCGGCGCGTGTGCGAGACCACGGAGATCACGCCTGCGGCGATTTCGGGCGTGGCCTCGTTCTACGACATGTTTCGTATGCAACCGACGGGCAAACACGTCGTGCGCGTCTGTCGCGGCACGGCGTGTCATGTGGCGGGCGCGGAGCGCGTGGAGGACGCTCTGCGGCGGCACTTGCACATTCCCGCCGGCGCCGATACGGACCAGGACAAGCAGTTCACCATCGAGCAGGTCGCCTGTCTGGGTACCTGCACGCTCGCGCCGGTGCTGCGCATCGGGGAATCCACGATGGGTTACGCCACCGCGGAAAAAGTTCCCGAGTTGATGCGCGACTTTCTGGCAAACCAGGCCACAGCGACGGCGGTGAAATCCACGGAAGGCAAGGCCGGGAACGGGCATGGCGCCACGGCGGAGATCCATGTCGGGCTGGGTTCGTGTTGCATGGCCAAAGGCAGCGACCGATTGTTCCACGCGCTCCGTGAGAGCGCCGCAGCGGGCGGCGTGAACGTGGTGGTCAAGCGCGTAGGCTGCGTGGGGATGTGTCATCGCACACCCATGGTCGAGGTCACGACGGCGGCGGGCAAAGGCGAGTTTTACGCGGGGCTGGCACCGGAGCAGGCGCGGGCGCTGGTGCAACGGCATTTCAAACCGCGGGGGTTGGTTCAGCGCGCCAGCCGCATCTGGACGCGCGTGCTGGACGGCTTGCTGCTCGACGACACAGGCGAGCAACGGAGCGTGCAGCATTTCTCGATGAGCAAGCGCGACCCGGCGGTACGGGCGTTTCTGGAAAAGCAGGTTCACATCGCCACGGAACATTTTGGGAAGTTGGATCCGCTGGATTTGGATGAGTATCTGGCAAATGATGGTTTCAAGGCGCTGGCGAAGTGCTTGGGATCTCAGTTGGACGACCGCCCTCACCCCGGCCCTCTCCCCCAGGAGAGGGAGAATTATCTGCCCGCTTCGGAGAAGTCGAGTGGCGTAGGAGCTGATGAGGGCGGACCAATGCTGTCCCCTCTCCCCGGGGGAGAGGCTCAGGGTGAGGGGGAGCGTGCCCTCCTAACCCAAACCAGTCAGAGCCTCCTCACGTCGGCTGCTACGAGGGAAGGAATCATCTCAACGATCGAGAAGTCCGGGCTGCGGGGGCGGGGCGGGGCAGGATTTCCGTCGGGCCAAAAATGGCGCGTCGTGTCCCAACAAACTAACGCCACGAAATACGTCATCTGCAATGGCGACGAGGGTGATCCGGGAGCGTTCATGGATCGGATGATCCTGGAGTCATTTCCCTTCCGGGTCATCGAGGGTCTGGCGATTGCGGCCGTGGCGGTTGGGGCTCGGGAAGGAATTTTCTACATCCGGCACGAATATCCGCTCGCGGTAAAAAGGGTGCGGGCAGCCATTGCCGAACTGGAGCAGCGTGGCTGGCTGGGGGAGCGACTGCTTGGGGTGGGCGGGCCGTTCAAATTGTCCGTATTTGAAGGTGCCGGGGCGTTTGTTTGCGGCGAGGAGACGGCGTTGATCGCTTCCATCGAAGGTGAGCGCGGCATGCCCAAGTTGCGACCGCCCTTTCCGGCACAGGCCGGCTTATGGGACAAGCCGACGCTCATCAACAATGTTGAGACCCTCGCCCTGGTGCCGTGGATCATCCGGAACGGCGCGGAGAAATTCGCCGCGCTCGGCACGGCCAAAAGCAAGGGCACAAAGGTTTTTGCGCTGGCGGGCAAAATTCGTCGCGGCGGACTCATAGAAGTACCGATGGGGACGACGATCCGCGAGATCGTGGAGGAAATCGGCGGCGGCGCGGCGGAGGGTCGCCGGTTCAAGGCGGTGCAAATTGGCGGACCGAGCGGCGGCTGCGTGCCGGCCCGCCTGGCGGACACACCGGTGGATTTTGAATCGTTGCGCGAGGTCGGGGCGATCATGGGCAGCGGCGGGCTCGTGGTGCTTGACGACACGAGTTGCATGGTGGACATGGCGCGGTACTTCCTCCAGTTCACGCAGGACCAGTCGTGCGGGAAATGCACTTTCTGCCGGATCGGCACGAAGCGGATGCTCGATATCCTGGACCGCCTTTGCACTGGCAAGGCTACGCGGCAGCACCTGGAGGAATTGGAACGGCTCGCGGTGCAGGTTGGTGCGGGCAGCTTGTGCGGCTTGGGCAAGACCGCGCCGAACCCGGTGTTGAGCACGCTGCGATATTTCCGCGACGAATACGAAGCGCACCTCGCCGGCCGATGTCCCGCGCGCAAATGCACAGCGCTCGTCCACTACACGATCAACACCGACTGCACGGGTTGCACGATCTGCGCGCAGAATTGTCCGGTGGACGCGATTCCGATGACGCCTTACGCGCAACACATCATTGATGATGCCAAGTGTACGCGGTGTGACACCTGTCGGCTGGTGTGTCCCCACAACGCCGTGGAGTTGAAATGAGCGACAAGTTCACCATCACAGTTGACGGCCAGCCGGTTGAAGTTCAACCGGGCGAGACCGTGCTGACGGCCGCGCGCAAACTGGCAGTTGACATCCCGACGCTGTGTTTTCTGGAGAAATGCGGACCGTTGAACACTTGCCAGGTTTGCCTCGTCAAGTTGAACGGCAAACTCGTCCCCTCGTGCGGCACCAAAGTTACGCCGGGCATGGTGGTCGAAAGCGAGACGGAGGAAGTTCATGAGGCCCGCAGAACGGCGCTGGAGTTATTGTTCAGCGACCATGTGGGAGATTGCCTTTCGCCATGCCATCGGCTGTGCCCGTTGATGCTGAATATCCCCGTGATGCTGCGACACATCGAGGCCAAGCGCATCGACGATGCGATTGCCACCGTGCGGCAGGCATTGCCACTGGCAGGGGTCCTGGGGCGGCTTTGTCATCATCCCTGCGAGCAGGGTTGCCGGCGCGGCAACTGGGATTCGCCGGCGGCCATCCGCGACATGGAGCGGTTTGTCACCGATCAGGATTTCAAGCAGACCGAGCCCCACGCACCCTCGCGTAAACCCTCGACGGGCAACAGCGTGGCCATCATCGGCGCCGGGCCGGCGGGCTTGGCGGCGGCGTATTATCTTTCGCGTGAGGGTCACAGCGTCACCGTCGCGGATCGGCAAGCGCAAGCGGGCGGAACATTGCGTGACGTGGCGGAGAACCAGTTGCCCGGTTCGGTGCTGGCCGCCGAGATCAACTTGCTCGCGCGGCTGGGCGTTGATTTCAAATTCGGCGTGGAACTTGGCCAGCAGGTCACGCTGGAAGGGCTCGGGCGCGGGTTTGGTGCGGTCTTGGTCACGGTCGGGGAATTGGCGAAGGAGGACGGTGGAAAGCTGGGTTTGCCATTGGCAGGAAATTCAATCAAAGCGGACCCAAACACATGCCAGACGCCGATGGAGAAAGTTTTCGCCGCCGGCAGCGCGGTGCGACTCCAGAAGCAATTGGTAAAGGCCATGGCCGAAGGCCGGGCGGCGGCGGAGTGCGTGCATCGGTTTCTGAGCGGTCAGCCGGCCCGGCGGCCGGAGAAGCCGTTTTCCAGCATCATGGGGCGGTTGGAATCCGGCGAATTGCGGCAGTTTCTGCGCCACGCGAGCGCGGGGGGAGGCGTGTCGCCGTGTGACCGCTGCGCGGGGCACACCCGGCAAGAGGCGGTGCAGGAATCCGCGCGTTGCCTGCACTGTGATTGCCATTCGAGTGGCAACTGCGTGCTCCAGCACTACGCCCAGGTTTATGGCGCGAACGCGAGCCGCTTTCGTAGCGAACGCCGCGCGTTCGCGCAGCAGAGTCAACCGGGCGGAATCATTTTTGAACCGGGCAAGTGCATCCTTTGTGGCATCTGCGTCAAGCTCACCGAAATGGCGGCGGAGCCGCTGGGGCTCGCGTTTATTGGCCGGGGGTTTGATGTGAAAGTCAGCGCGCCGTTTGGGCGCGAGGTCGAGGAAGGGCTTCAAAAGGTGGCCGCGGAGTGTGTGAAGCATTGCCCGACGGGGGCATTGGTGTTCCAAAATGGAAAACCCGGGCCCGACGCAGTCCAGCCCTGACGCGTCACGCGACGCCAAACTCGCACGTTCGCCCGGCTATAATCCCGCT
>JADLHS010000561.1 GCA_020848635.1 Limisphaerales bacterium | reverse complement strand
TTGCGAGTTTTTCCGGCGTGTAAGGTTTGGGCAGAAAATGTTCTCCCACTTGGAACACGCCCTCCCGCTCCACCGACTCAAGGTTGTAACCGCTGCTGTAAAGCACTTTGAGGCTGGATTTCTGCGCTTGCAACCGCTGCGCGAGGTCGTAGCCGGATACGCCACCTGGCATGACCATATCCGTCAGCAACAAATCAATGTCTGCCGCGTGCTCGGGCCACGCCTTGAGCGCCTCCGCGCCGGAGTCCGCCGTAATGACACGGTAGCCGTAGTGCTGCAAAACCATGTGGGTCATCGTGCGCAGGGCCGGCTCGTCTTCGACCAGGAAGATGGCTTCCTTGCCGCCCGAAACGCCGGTTCCGGGACCGGCGACCGGCGCGGTTGAGGCCGCCAAGGCGCAGGCGGGGAAATATATTTTGAAGGTCGTGCCTTCGTTCACCGCGCTCTCGACGTCAATCCAACCCTCGTGCTGTTTGACGATGCCGTAAACGGTGGCGAGCCCGAGCCCGGTGCCTTTGCCGGCCTCTTTGGTGGTGAAGAACGGTTCGAAAATGCGGGCCAGGATTTCCGGAGGGATCCCGCAACCGCTGTCGGCCACGCTCAAGCACACGAATTTACCGGCCCGCGCCCGCGAACCGGGGGCCACCATTTCGGGGGTGAACTCTACCTCCGCGGTGCGGACGAGCAACCGACCGCCGCGCGGCATGGCGTCCCGGGCGTTGACAACGAGGTTCAGCAGGACCTGTTCGATCATCCCGCGATCCACCAGCACCCCCAACTTCTCCTGGGTGCCCTGGATTTCCAGGGCGATATTCTCGCCGAGAATGCGATGCAGCATCTTGGTGATCAGGCCGATGACTTCATTCAGATTCAGGAGTTCCGGTTTCAGCACCTGCTTGCGGCTGAAGGCGAGCAACTGGCGCGTGAGATTGGCGGCCCGTTCGGCGGCGCCGTCAATCTGCTGCAGCGGCCCGCGCACCTGTTGATCCAGGGTCGAACTCGCCAACAGACACTGCGCATACCCGCGGATGACGGTGAGCATGTTGTTGAAATCATGGGCCACACCGCCCGCAAGCTGGCCGATGGCTTCCATCTTTTGCGATTGCCGGAAGTTTTCCTCCGCCCGCTGGCGTTCCGCGATTTCCGCCCGCAGTTTTTCATTGGTGGCTTGGAGTTCGTTGGTCCGTTCCGCCACGCGCCGCTCCAGTTCTCCGGCCTTGCTCAGGGCGCAGTGGAACAGTTGCCACTTGGCCGTCAAAGCGTGGGCAAGCTGCAACACTTCGATGCTGTCGAAGGGCTTCTTCAGAATGACCAGTCGGTCGGAATGGCCCAATTCCCGCAGGATTTCATCCAACGAATAGTCCGAGTAGGCCGTGCAGATGACCACCTGGAGCGCGGGGGCCGCCTCCCAAAGTCGCGCGATGGTTTCCACGCCATCCCAACCGGGCGGCATCCGCATGTCCACAAACGCCAAGGCATAGGGCTGATCCACCCGGATTGCCTGCTGGAGCATTTCCAGCCCCTGCAACCCCTGAAAAGCAAAATCCAGCTCGAAGTGTGGCACCGGTTCCGCAGCGGCGGCATCGCCGAACAGGGAAGCCTCGGCCAACGTCATGGCGGAAGCCGGCTCCGCTGCCAGGGCGAAGATCTTCCGGAAGTCCGTGTGGATGGCGGGATTGTCATCAATGACGAGGATGCGTTGGCGGTGCGTGGCTTGTTTCATACGGGGTGGATGGGGAGTTCCAGGGTAAAGGTGGCGCCGTGACCGGGGCCAGCGCTCTGGACGTGGAGATTGCCGCCCATTTCCCGGGCGGCATTGACCGAGTTGTGGAGACCAAAGCCATGACCATCCGCCTTGGTGGTGAAGCCATGGTTAAAAATCCGGGTGAGGTTTTCGGCGGGTATCCCAACGCCGTTATCGCTGACACTGATGTGGACGCGATCGGCCCCGTTGCGGATGCGCAGGGTCATTTGCTTGTCATCGCGGTTCATCAGTTGGCACGCTTGTTTGGCGTTTTGCAGCAGATTCACGAGGATTTGCAGGGCTTTGTGCTTCTCGACACGGATGGGCGGAACATTTTCAAATTCTTTGATGATTTTCAGGTGGTGACGGGCAAGGGAGGTTTCGTTCAGGCGCAAGGCGTCTTCGACCAATTCGGTGACATCGCGGATTTCAGAGTGGCCGGAGACTTTGGCCAGGCTCTGCTGCGACCGGACAATCTCCTTGATGTGATCAATGTGCTGCTGCAACTCGGCCAGTTCCGTTTGCGCGGCGGCGTGTTCCCCGACGATATGTTCGGCCAGATGGGCGAGGTAGCCCGGGACCTGTCGGCCTTTGGGGTCATGGGTGAGGAATTCGCCGAGATCGGCTTCGTGGGCACGAAGCAGGGTGACGATTCTGGCGAGGTTGGTGGCCTTGGATTTACGGAGGGCGTCGGCAATACAGGTGGCGGCGACGTTGACGCTGTTGAGGACGTTGCCGACGTTGTGGACTACCCCGATGGCAACTTCTGCCATCCCAGCCAATCGCGAGGCGGCGACCAGTTCCTTTTGGGCCTTGGCGAGTTCGGCTTCGGCGTGTTTACGTTCCGTAATGTCTTGTTTGACCGCGACAAAATGAGTGATCTCGCCCTGCGCATTCTGCACCGGCGTGATGGTCGCATCCTCGATCAGCAGTGAGCCGTCTTTGCGGCGGTTGTAAAACTCGCCCTGCCAGACGGCGCCGCGGGAAATGGTTTCCCAGAGGTTGGCAAAAAACCTGACCGAATAAGCGGCTGGTCGGTCGCGGCCTTGTAAAATTCGGGAGTTTTGTCCGAGGACCTCGGCCGGGGCGTAACCGGTCACTTTCGTGAAAGCAGGATTAACCCAGACAATCAACCCATGCGGGTCCGTGATCACGACCACGTTGGCGGCGGAGCGCAAGGCGGCTTCTTGCAGGCGTAAGGATTCTTCGGCCTGCCGGCGCTGGGAGATGTCCCGCGTCACGGCCAATTGCGCGACAATCCGGCCATCCCCATCACGCATGGGGCCGGCATAGGTCTCCAGCCAGCGGTGCGTGCCATTGAGGCCCACGATTTCATACTCCGCAGTCTGGGATTCCCCGCGGAATACGGCGGCGTTTAACGCTTCGAACACGGGGCGGTACTTTGGCAATACCAGGTCACAAACACACAGGCCGACGACTTGTTCAAGCTGGTCCGCCTCGATCATCGCCAACCCAGCCGAATTCATGCTTAACAGCGTGCCGTCCACGCCAACCAGTTTGATGCACTCCGGTACCGATTCGAGAATCAATCGCAGGTGGCGTTCGCTTTCCGTGAGTCGCTTCTGTGCCAGTTTGCTCTCCGTGATGTCACGGGCGATGAACTGCACGGCGGGTTTCCCCCCAAAGGTGATGGGGCCAGCACTGACCTCCATCGGCATGATTGTTCCATCCCGGCGCAGGTAGCGGACTTCGGCTGGGTACAGGCCCATTTCTCCCGCCAACCGGCGACGGAGGCGGGCCATGGCGTTCGCGAAATCATCCGGATGGATGAGTTGATCGCTCCGCCAGCCCAGTAATTCTTCTTTGGTCTTGGCGCCCCACAGTCGGACGCCGGTGGAATTGATGAAGACCAGCTTCCCCTCCTGATAAATCCCGATCATATCGGGGGATTCTTCCACCAGCAGGCGGAAGCGTTCTTCGCTCTGGTACAATTCCACCTCCGCCCGTTTACGCTCGGTGATGTCCTGGATGATGCCAATCGAGCCGACGTATTTGCCATCAGCCGCGCGCAGCGGCACCGAACAATCGGAGATCCAGCGGATTTCGCCGCCCCGGGTGCGAATACGATGATCGGTCTGCCAGCTTTTGAGTTCGCCGGCAAGGACTCGTCGGGTGGCTTCAGCGGCGGGCATGCCGGCGGCGGGGCCGAGGAAGATTGTTTCCTGGATGATTTCCTTCCAGACGGCGGAACGAAGCTCGACGGGCGTATACCCGAGGAGGTCGGTGATGCCTTCGCCCATGAACACATACGAATCGGCGGCGTAGTCTTTCTGGTAGGGAATGGCGTTCGCGGCGATGATGGCACGCCGGTAAAGCTCATGGCTTCGCTCCAGCGCCGCCTCCGCCTGTTTGCGCGCGGTGATGTCGCGAAAGTTCCATACCCGGCCCACGACCTGGTCGGCCAAGCGTTGGGGCTGGGAATAGCGCTCAAAGACACGCCCGTCACAGAACCTTAACTCATCATGCGAACTGGCTTCCAGGGTGTGATAAAGGGCTTCGACTTTGGCGAGGAATTCCGCGGGCTCGGCCAGTTGATTTGTGACGTGCTGGAGCCATTCTTTGTCGTCCCGGCGGGCGGCCAAGGCGGGTGGAATTTGCCATAGCTCCAGGAACTTCTGGTTGCAACTGGTCACGTGGCCGTGGTTGTCGATGACCAAAAGGCCATCGGCGGTGGATTCCAAGGCGGCGTTGAGCAGGGAGTTGGATTGGGCCAGGGCGGCTTCAGCGTGTTTGCGGTCGGTGATGTCTTCGCAAATCCCGAGAAGAAAGGCGGGCTGCGCTGCGGTGTCAAAAATGGGCACTTTCCAAACGTGAACGATCCGCGCGCCGTGGTTCCGGGTTTGAATGATTTCCTCGGGGATCTCCAACAGCCCCTTCTTCTCAAAGGCGGCGCGATCTTTGGCGACGTTGCGTTCGGCGTGGTCCGGGGGGAAGAAGTCGTGGTCATTCTTTCCAATCATCTCGGCATTGGGAATTCCGGTCAGTCGCTCACCGGCTTGATTCCAGTGGATGAAACGGAGTTCCTTGGCTTCCTTGATGAAAACGGGGATGGGGAGGTGTTCAACGACGGAATTGAGAAACCACTGGGCGCGTTGGCGCTCGGTGACTTCGTTTTGGAGTTGGGTGTTGAGTTCGCGCAGTTCGGCGGTTCGCTGTTGAATTTCCAGATGACATCGCGCGGCCACGGTTCGGTGGCGACACCGAAGTCGCCAGACGAGTATCGGTCCGGCGGTTAGCGCCAGAGTTGTGGTGTCCGCAGCTGCAGCCTGCCAGGTGCTCAGGTGGGGCAAGAGCAGGGGTAGGGTCAGCATGATGATTCCCTCGCAGCCCGCAATGATAAGCAGCATTTCCAGGAGGGGATAGAGTGTGGCGACAACGGCCCGGGGGGATTCCTCCGGGTGCTGCGGCGGCGGGATGCCGAGCCAGTCGGGTCGCCGAAAGGCGTGGGCGACCCAGTTTTGAGCTGGGTCGGCGACGTCCGGCGGTTTTTGATCGTCCATAGTGCTCGCGTGAGACCGGAGAAACTTGCTTGGTCCCAAGGGTAACATCGGAAGATGCCGCCAGCAGGTTAAGCCCGATTTCGCACGGACGACGGTCGCCGAGCCAAACCGCGGGCGATCAGTAATCAACCAGAAAGGAGGAGTCGGCGGGAACCGTTGCGAATTTATTGAGGCTGGCAATGTTACCGGAGGGCAACTGCCTGCAGCGGCCACCATCCTGCCATCCTCTTATCGGCAACCGGCGGGTCGAACTGAAGGAGAAAATATCACCATGGCGATCCGCCGGTCCACTTTGCTGGCGTTGGTGGGGCGTTGGCGAAGCGATCAGCAATACACCAGCAGCGCCTGGCTGATCGGATCAACGCGGTTGTGATTCTGGATCTTGTTGATCGAGCTTTCGCACAACGGCTGGCCCTCGGGGATCAGCAGCAGCCCGTTGGCGGTGTAAATCCCTTTGGCGAGCACCATGCCCGGAGCCAACTCTGCCAGCAACACTTCACGCTCCTTCCGCGGGACGGTGGCTTTGGGCAACGCCCGGAGAAACGCCCGGACGGCATCCGGGTCATACGCCGTGCCGCTGGACAATTTGACGGCTTCGACCGCATTGTCATCCTCGCCGTTGAACTCGGCGAAACCGACTGCGACGGCCAGCAGGCGGCTTAGCCACGGGATGGCCTCGCCCTTGAGTTGGTCGGGAAAGCCGGTGCCATCGAATCGCTCATGGTGGGCGCGGATGATGACGCCAACTTCTTCGAGGTGATGGCCGAACTGGACCAGGTCCTGACCGAGGATGGGATGGCTTTGCAACAGGGTTTTTTCGGACGGCGACAACGAATCGGGGTTTTCCTCCAGGCGTTGGATAATGTCGCGATGGATGCCGATGAGTCCAATATCATGCAGCCACGCGCTGAAGCCCAGGGCTTGGCGTTTTTCGATCGAGAGGTTGAGCGTGTCCGCCATTGCCCGGCAGACTTCGTGGACCCGCCAGGCCTGATTGCCGAGCGCGGGGTGAAAAGTTTGCAGGACGTGAAGTCCCAACTGCACGGAATGTTGGAGGTTTTCCGCGAGGGCCTCGTTCAACTTCAGGAGGTTCTGATTCTGCTCCGCTACCCGCGCCATCTGCAGTTCAAGGGATTTGTTCAGCCCCATGAACTGCTGATTCAAGGCGATGGCCTCGGCCTGAAGGGCGCTGTTGCGGCGGATTAAATCATACCGCTGAACCGCGCTTTTCACCGTGGCGAGTAATTCCTCGCGCAGCCAGGGCTTGACGATGAAACGATAGATTTCGCCATGGTTGATCGCGTCAATCACGGTATCCAGGCTCAAGACAGCCGTGATGAGAATGCGCGTGGCGTCGGGCTGGATTTCTTTGGCTTGGGCCAGGAATTCCAAACCGGTGACGCCGGGCATGTGATGGTCGGAAATGATGACGGAGAACGGCTGCTTCTGTAATTCTTGCAGCGCCAGGAAGGGATTGGAGGCGGTGACCACCTGGTGACCTTCCCGCGCCAGGGTTTCCCGCAAACCGACCAGGACGATTTCTTCGTCGTCGATCACCAGGATGCGGTGGAGTTTCGGATCGGTATTGGATTCAGTCGGGTTCATGGTTGAGGAAGCGCGGCGGCTTCATTGAGCAGGGTGTTGACTTTGGCCAGCAACTCGGGGGCGGAGGTTTCCGCGGCCATCACCAGATCGGCGTGTTTGAGCGATTGGGCGGTAAACTCATCCCGGTCGCAGCCCACGATCTGGAGGATGGTTTTTACGCGCAATTTGCGGACGCGGATATAATTGAAAAGTTGTTCGGGCACGGCATCGCGGCGGGTGACCAGCGCGAGGACGG
The DNA here is from genome assembly GCA_020848635.1 of Limisphaerales bacterium. Classification (GTDB taxonomy): domain Bacteria; phylum Verrucomicrobiota; class Verrucomicrobiia; order Limisphaerales; family JADLHS01; genus JADLHS01. Next base: position 891 of record JADLHS010000561.1, on the reverse strand, counting down.
CGGAGAATTCGTAGTTCGGAGACGACAGCAGTTCGCGCGGGTGCTCCCCGTCCGCCACCGTTACGACATAGTGCCCTTGTTGGCGCAGCGCGCTGGCGATTTCGTCCACGCACTTTTCCGCCGGACCGAGCAGGAGCAAGGTATGCCGGTGGTGCCCGGGTTGCTGGCGCTCCGGATCCGCCTCGGTGAAATCCGATTGCGGCAGCCAGAGGCAAAAAGAGGTGCCGACATTTTCCTTCGATTCCACAGAAAGCGCGCCGCGATGCTTTTCGGCGAAGAGGCGCGCATTGTACAGCCCCAGGCCGGAGCCTTTGTTCCCCGGTTTGGTGGTGAAAAATGGATCAAAGATGGTTTCAAGGTGGCGGGCGGGAATCCCCATGCCTTCATCCCGGACCTGCAGGCACACGCACGGGCCGGCAGGCAAAGTCCCACGCAGGTTGGTTGCAGTTGGGGACTGATCCTGCCGCGTGGTTCGGATGGTCAGCTTCCCGTGTTCCGGCATGGCTTCCACCGCATTGAGAACGAGATTGACGAATACTTGCCGGAGTTCGACCGCGTCGGCATAGACTGGCAATGCGGCTGGATCGAGGTGGACCTGGAGTTGGATTCGCCGCGGGATCGTGATGCGCACCAATTCGATCAGTTCCTTGACCAATTCATTCAAATCGTGATACGCCCTTTCGCCCACTTTCCCCTGATGCAGACTGAGGATGCGGCGCACGATCTGAATCGCGTTTTGGGTGCTGGTCTTGATCAACCCCAGACCCTCCTGAAACGGATGATCAAGCGGCAGTTGCGCTTGGAAGGTCTCGCTGAGGGCCTGCACGCCCGCGATGACGTTGCTGAAATCGTGGGCAAGTCCGGCGGTGAGCACCGCGAGAGTTTCCATCC
>JADLHS010000560.1 GCA_020848635.1 Limisphaerales bacterium | reverse complement strand
TTCTAAGGCGCGACGAGTTTCTGGAATGCCGGCAGGTTGCGAAGCGGGTTGAGCCGTCCGTCTTTGCGGGCCTCCGCGAGAAGGTCAAGGGCCGCGGAATTGGTGGCCCGCCGGGCGTTGCTGATCGTAATCGCATTTGAAATGGCGGTGAGGCTGTCCGTTGGTCGGCCCAGACCGCCGCGCAGCCCGGCGAGGTCATACCAGGCTTCGGCGTTGGCCGGCAGCAATTGCACCATCCGCGTCATGGTCGCCTCCAGTTTGGGCAGATTGTTCATCTGCTTGTAAAGGTCGGCGACGGTCATTAGCACTGCGGCTTCAACGCGGGGGTTGGCGACGACGCTGTCCAAGAGGGCAAGCCCACGCTCAATCTGTTGGGCTTGGAGATAATTCACGGCCAGACCAAGCGCGGCCTGGAAGTTGGTTGGGTTGGCACGCACTTCGGCTTCGAGTTTGGCCAGACCACCTTGGTCAACGGTGCGTTGCTTCCACTCCTTCAAGTTGCCAATGAGCCCGGCGATTTGCCCATTGTAGGGGTCCAATTTCAGTGCCGTTTCCGCGACCAGCAGGGCGTCGTCGATCCGGGGGGCAATCGGGGCCGGGGGCTGGATGAGCAGATTGATATAGCGGAATACGGCCTCGGGGCTGTACGGGCAGAACGCGAATGCCTGCCGGAAGGTGAAGTCCGCTTCCTTGTAGATCCGTCGCACTTCCGCTTCGGTTCGGGGGCGATAGGCGGGCGGGGGCGGGCTTACGGGGTTGATGCGCCAGGCATACATGCCGCCGATGGAACTGCGGAGCTTGGAGAAGGCTTTCTGGCCGTTGTCGTCGCGGGCGAATTTCTTTTGCCCTTCGGTCAAGTCGCTCCAATTATGGCGCAGGTAAACCTTTTCCACGAACGCCACGATATTGCTGACGGGCGTGTCGTAGGTGATCCAGTTGCCAATCAACCGTTCGGAGTATTGCGACCAGAACTCATGATCCTTGGTAAAGACCTCTTCCGGTAGCGAAGGCAGGGGCTGGCGATTGATCTTCATGATGACGCCGAAGGGCGTCAGATGGGGATACATCCATTCCAGCGGGAAACTCTCTTCGACGAAGAATTCGTTGGTCGGATTCTTCTCAAACATGACCTTGGTGAGCAGACCGTTGATGGCCATGACGGCGACCTGACCGGAAACCTGCACGCGGTTCTCAACGATCTTAACGTCCTCGCCGGGCCGGATTTGTCGCGGCTCGTTCGGGAACTGCGCGTCGTGCTGCAGCCGGCGCTGGGCGTCCCCCAGGTATTCCTGGAAGCACTGTTGCGAATCCTGCGGGGAAGCGATGTACATCTCCCGATCCGGATACACGCCCCCCAGGCTGATGGCGATTTCTTCCGGAAAGGCGGCTTCAATGAGTTGACGGTTCAGTCGAATGCGAGTGGAGCTTTGCGGGGCTTCCAGAATGAAGGCGGCGAGTTGGGGAGTGATGGGAACGCCAGCATTCCGCAGACGGGACTGGATTTGCTCCGCTTGCCTGGACAACTCGGCGTCGATGTTGGCCAGGCGCTGTTTGAGCTGTGCCTCCGCCGCCTCCAGACGGGACAGGGCCGGCGAGCCAAGCTGGCCACTGCGCGGCTTCTCACCTTGAATTGCTTCCAACTCGAAAAGGGCGTTCCAGCGGGCGGCAATATTGGTGGCCATGGATTTGTCATCGTAGAGTCCTTGTTCGAGGACACGATTCAGGTCCTTGGCGAGCGCCCGGCTGATCGCGGTGGCGTTGCCCCCGGCGAGCAAGGTGCGGGTCTCGGGCGACAGAGCCTCGGCGAGCTGTTTTGTAAACGCGTTGGTCGGTTGGTGCAGCTGGGCGGCGAATCGGTTCACGTCCAGAAAATCCTTTTCTGTGAAGAAGGAACTGCCGGCGCGGCGGTCCTTCTCAATGGTTTCCCCGAGGCCAGTGAAAAAGCGGTCTAGGGGCGAGATGGCGCGGGCCAGAAAGTTGGTGGTCCAATTCTTCTCCCGTTCGGCGGAACTGCGCATTACCTCCTGAAAGAAGGGGGTATCCAGGCCGCGGGCCTTTTGCGCGCTCCGATGGTAATGGGCGCGGATGTAGTTGAGGTACGTGCCATCCGCCAGCGCGTTTTGGGTGATGACATAAACGTCCCGGCGGTCGAACTTCGGGTCGCGGGGCTTGCAGTTCGCCGGGGTGAAGCTTTCGGCGAAAACCATGTAGGTCGGGCAAAAGCGCCCCGGATCGGTGCCGCCGTAGAGAATCGCGTCCCGGGTCATTTCCGGATAAATCGGCTTGCCGTCCTTCCCCTTGAACGGTGGGCTGAACATGTCGTGCCCGAACCAGTAACCAAACAAGTGATCGCGTTGTTCGTTATCGGCCCAATGTGACATGTAGGATTGCAGCGGCACCGTGGCGAAGATGGCCAGCGTGAGGGCGAGTGGCGCGCGCTTTTTCCAAAGTACCAACCCGGCCAGGAAGAGCAGGGTGAGGCCAAACAAAAGGAGGTTGGCCAGCACGGGCATGGCGAATTGGCCCGGCTCGAAGGCTTTGAGCAAGGTGTGAACAAAGGTGCCCACGCCGCCGAGGGAGATTCTTTCACCCATGACGATTACAAGGGTCAATCCGAAGGAGAACACCATCACACTGCCGGCGATGACCCGGAAGATCGAGCGGTCAGTCGCTTGTTTCTGGCGGTTGGAGAAGAAGATGCAGGTGGCCGCAATCAGGACCGCGAGGACTTTGGCGATGGCGAGCATGGCCGGGGCATCCGTGCCGATGTCGGCGTTGGCGCGAATGATGGCGCCGAACTTGGCGAATCCGGTTAACGACATTTCCGCCGTGTTCAGGGCTGAACTACGAAACAAGACTATGGAGATGAGCAAACAGACCAAGCCGATCCCCGTCAGGGCGAGGGTAGGCTTGAGGTTATTTTCCTCGGATTCGGAGGAGCGCATCAGTTGGTAGGCGGCCAGCACGAGGCTGGCGGATGTCAGGAGAACGAAAACGGCTTTGACGAGGCCGTTCATGAAGAGATTGGTGCCCGCGACCTCCGGGTCGGTGAACTGGGAGTAGGTTTCCACCGCCAAGGAATAGAGCGCGAGGTCCACGGCGACGATGCCGAGGATAATGCCGGCACGGCGGAAGGCCTGGTAGTGGGTGGCCAGCGATGCCGCCAGCAACGCCATGCCGTAACCGACCCCGATGGATACTAGGACGTGGGAGGCCGTGAAGAAGACGCGGATGAGTTCGCGCGCCTGGCGGTCCGGCGGCGGGTTCAAGAGAAAGACGAGCATCGGTCCAAGGCAGATGAAAATGCTGACCACCCCGATGATCCAACTCCGCTCGCGCTTTTGCATCTGGCGATAGAACAGAAAGGCCCCAATTGCGATCAGGATGCAGACGAGATTGAATTCGTTGTCCAAGCCATCCAGGTACATCAGCACCTGCTTGCTGTAGGTCGTGCCGAGGCTGATAATCCAGTCCAAGCCCTCGCCAGTGCCGTTCGTAGGGCTGATTTTTTCATATTGCCCGCGGGTAAAGGCGTGGATGAATCCTTCCAGGGTTCGGGGGTAGCCCCACTGCATCGGCGGGTTGCTCATGCCGGCCACCGCCATGTAGAGGTAGAAAGACATGCCGAACGCAAAGGCCAGCCCGGCGCCGATGGTCACCAGCCAGTCTCCGGAGCGGCGGGTCCGGTTGACTGCCAGCGAGTCGTACGCGGCGAATAACCGCAGGGCGACGATCGCACCCAACCCCAACCACGGTAAGAAGGAAATGTTGGCCAGCGTTTCGGCCGCGCGCGCGGCATCTTCGTTGCTCGTGGGCGACGAGATTTGGGCCTTGAGCAGTAAGAACAACCCCGCCGCGAGCACCACCGATCCGCCCCCGACGTAGCCACTCACGTCGCGTTTTTCACGCACCGAGATATAGGTCCAACCTGTAATGGAAGCCAATCCGACGATGTTGAAGAAAATGTAAACCATCTTGTTGCCGGCCAGCAGCGAGGGGCCAATGGCCAACAGCAGGAGATAAATCACCACGTTCCAAAACAAAAACTCCCGGCCCAGCCGGGGCTTCACCGCGATGATCAACATTTCCAAGCCCATCGCGATCGGCAGCAGGGATTGGTGGTTGTTCACGCAGATGCCGTACATGAAGAAGGCCAGAATTAAATAGCGGTTCTGGTGCGGGGCATAGACCCAGCGCAGCAGGAACAGCAGCACGCCCATCAACGAAAGCACGCTGAAGGAATAAACTTCCACGATGATGGACTGGCTCCACATGTAACCGTTGAAGCCGAGCAACAGTCCGGACACGAAGCCGGACACGAGGCAAATGGCGTTTTCCCATTTGCCCGCGATCTCTTTTAACTGCGCGATGCCTTCCATCAGCATGCTGCTGCCCCGCGAGACCAGCAGGCCCAGCAGCCCGCAGGCTAAAGCTCCCGCAGTGGCTTCACCGAGGGCAACGCGCCAGGCAATGTTGCCGACCGGCAGGAGATTGGCCCAGAGCCAGGTATAAAGCGTCCAGACCGGATATCCCGGCGGATGGGGAATGCCCGCGTAGAAGGAACCTACCGCCAGTTCGCCGGAGTCCTCCAACCCCAAATCCGGCGCCAGCGTCCAGTAATAGCCCACCCACACGAGCAAAGTCGTGATCAAGAACGTGAGCCAGTCGATTCTGCGAAACAGCGGCGCCGGGTTTGTCGGAATGGGTTCGGAGGGCTTGGTCGGAGGGAGTGTGGCCGCCGGAGTCTTGGCCGGGGCGGTCTTTTTTTTGTCCATGCTCATTGTAAATCAATCGCCTTGGGCGGCGTTAGCGAACGCATACTAGAAGGGGAACCGCCTCCGTTTGTCCAACCAAAAGTATCCAGTCGGTTGGCAGTTGGCTGAAAACTGCCCGACAGGTACGGGGCGAAATTCTGGTTGCTCATGGCCAGCGCAATCATCGCCGGTTGATCACCGCCGTGAAGGATCAAGCCCGGACCTGTTCGTAACAGGATGGCGGAGGTTAACAGCAGGCAGGCGCAAGCCGGGGCCACGGCGCGGGCCCACCGGAACCCGGCGTGACCTGGCCACTCCTTCCAATCAGACGCCGAACCCCGGCTGGGAACCCGGTTCGGCCAGCGCTCCTGTGCGCCGACGGCAGGCTCGGCGTTTTGCCAGGCGCGTTCAAGTTTTGGGGATGGGTGGCGCGGAGTCCAGGAACGCAACAGCGCCTCCAACTCGTTCAGCTTGTTCATAATCATTTCCTTCCAGGCAGACCCGGAGTTTTTCCAGACCGTAGCGATACCGCCCCGCTGCCGTGTTCGGCGATAGGTCGAGCAATTCACCAATTTCCTCAAATGTGTGGCCATGCCAGAGTTTGAGCACGATGACTTCGCGCTGTGGTCCCGGGAGGGCCGCCAAACAGCGCATTGCGGCGTGTTCGGCGGGCGATTCCTCCCGAGTTCGTTCAAACCACCGCTGTGATTCCAGTTCCCGCGTCAGCCGCCGCCAGAATCCCCGCCGATAGTTCAGGGCGCGATTGCGAAAGCTGCGGACGACGTAATGCGTTGGGTTCAGCGGCGCGGTCGGGAGTTGCCAGAGCGCGAGAAAGGTTTCCTGCGCCACATCCTCGGCTTCCGCGTGGGACAGACCGAGGGCGCGACCATAAAGAATCAGTTCAGTCGCTTTTGTCGCATACAGCCTTTCGCACCAGGCGGGCGTCGGTTTCGCGTTCACTCGTCAACCCATAGACACCAAGCGGGGCCGATTTGTATGAAGATTTTCCACAAAAATGCCGGCAAACGTAGGTGGCGACCTTCCTTTCGCGCCCCGGGGAAAGAAAAAGGCCGGACCTGTGGGTCCGGCCTTTATGAGTAGCTTGAGTTTCTGCTGCGTTGGGTTAATCAGCCAAACGGAAGAACCGAGCAGGATCCGGTAAGTTATTTGTCCACGGGGAGAGGAATGCACCCAAGGTCACGTTGGTGTAGGTATTCGGGCTGAGAACCTGTGTCACATTAGTATAGGTGCCCGCGACATCCGCCGAGGTTTGGAGTCGGTGACCGCCAACCCAGTTCAAGATGGTCTTGCCGTCACTTTGCGAAACGGTGATTAACGGGGCCGAGGGAGCCGTGGGCAGGCTTCCACCCACCGGCAGCAACAGGAAGCGGATCGAAATGGCCTCGTTCAGATCCACCTGCGGGTTGCCCACCGCAGAAGTGGTCAACCGCAGCCAGCGAGTGCTGTTCGTGCCGCTCCATTGAAATTGAAGGTGGAACGACTTTGTGCCCGTGTCGGCTGCGCTATTGGCGACAACCCCTAAATTTGGCGCGGACAGGAGATTGCCACTGGTCGTGCCCGAGAAACTGGGGCTGCGGAAGCCGTAATCCGTCGTTCCAGCAGGGGCAGTTTCAAAGGTCTGAAATACCGTTGCGCCATTTTGCAGGTTATCAATGTAAAGGTCATATGGGCCGGTGTCGCTGAGGTCATCAATCGCGAAATTGATGGACTCAAGAGTTCCCCACTGACCCGGGAGCGCATCCGGATTGCTATTAGCGGTTGGACTCCATTGGATTGAGGAATCCGTCTGCGTGGTTTTGAGGGCCACATCGTTCCCGATTGTCCAACCGCTATTGTCGTCGCTGTAGCTGTTCCCGGCCACGTCCACGAATTCATTGTAGCCTCCGGAGTTGACCTCCCGCAGCAGCCGATAGCCCTGCGCACCCGGCACTGCGTCCCATGTCCAGTTCACCTTGAAAACGTCGTTGCTGGTCACGGCGGAAGATTGCGCCGCGGTAGCCGAATAAATCGAGACACCATGCAGCGTCCGGTAGGCAAAAACTTGCAGCGTTACCGAGTCTGCAATTGCGTAGCCGCTGCCTGCCACCGGTTCGCCGGCAGCGTTGGCTGCGTCAGCGACGGTTTCGCCCGTTCCCCGTTTCAGGGTCACGGTTTGCCAGGTGCCGTTCGGGGTCAACACTGGACCACTGCCGGGCGAGCCGGCCACGACATTTGATGACCCCAAGAAGTGAATTCCCGTATTGGTCGTAACCCCGGGAGCGCCGACTGGACCTGTGCTGCTGGTTTCCCGAATGCTGTAAACAACTCGTAATCGTGGGTTGGCGCCGCCGCCGACCAGAGTGCCAGCGGGAGGCACGCAGCCTTCCTGACCCGTGATGGTCTGGGTGGCGGCTACCTGTGCGGCCTTGACGAGGCCTGAAACGGTCACGCTATTGTTCCCAGCGGTTACACCAGATGTCTTCGCTCCAATGAGGACCATCCCGGAACCGCTGTCTTGATAGACATTAACGTTCGTCGCGGCAGCGGACACGCCGGTTACGATGACTTGATTTGTATTGGCGGAGAGCGGGCCGGTTATCCCGACGACCGGTGTATCCAAACACGCTTCATCCAGTTGAAAACGGAAAACATCCACCAGGAGCCGCTGTTGAGCGCCGGCATTGACTTCCCCGCCGAGAAACCCGAAATCAATCGTCGGGGTATTGGCGGCGGCATCATTGGTGAGATAGCCGAGAAACTTCCACTGATTGGCGGGATTGCCTGCGGCGCGTATGAAATTCGTGCCGGAGTCGTAGAAAGACAGCGAGCCGTTGACCGAACAAGTAACCGACAGCGAAATGTTGGTGCTGACATTGAGGGCAGTGGCGCTGAAGTTATGATGGATCCGATACACGCCTCCCGGAACTCCCAAGGTTGGGGTCAAAGTGAACCCAACCAAGCCATCGACATTGTTCGAAAAGCTGTTTGAGAAATAACGACAGCCGGTTCGGGCGGGAGCACCTGCGCCGGTGCCCACGGCAGAAGTGTCAGCCCCGCCACTGTCAGAATAAGTGCCATCGGGATTGATTCCGCCGCCGGAAGGGCTGGGCCGGGCGGTGACATATACAATGTCGGCTAAGGCGAAACTGCTGAACATCGCGATCGTCGTAACAGTAAGGAGGAGTTTTTTCATACACTTTTTTGGAAGACTTTTGTTGCTTAACAACCTGATTATTAGCCCGTCGGACGAATGAGTCAAAAGAAATAAGTCGGCATTTTGGGGGACAGGAATTGTCCCCCGTGCCGCGCAGCGGAATTCTTGGTTCAGCGCTGCACCCGTGCGCCGCCGCCCTGCATGAGCTTTTCCACTTCGTTCTTTACCGCCATCGAAGTATCGCCCGGAGTAGTCATCGCCAGCGCGCCATGGGCGGCTCCGTAATTCACAGCTTGCTGAGGGTCGCCAGTGGCCATCAGACCGTAGATGAAACCGGAGGCAAAACTGTCCCCACCACCAACGCGATCCAGGATTTCCAGATCTGGATAGCGGCGGCTTTCATAAAAACGGCCATCCATCCAGGCAATGGCGGCCCAGTCGTTGACGGTTGCGGTCTTCGCGGCGCGCAAAGTCGTGGCGGTGGCTTTGAAGTTGGGAAAGGTCTTCACCGCCGTCTCGATCATCCGCTTGAACGCGGAGACGTCAATGTGCTGGAGGTGCTCGTCCGCGCCTTCGACCTCGAGGCCGAGGCAGGCGGTGAAATCCTCCTCGTTGCCGAGCATTACGTCCACCTGCCGGGCGATCTCCTGGTTCACCTGCTGGGCGCGTTTTTGTCCGCCGATTGATTTCCAGAGCGACGGGCGATAGTTGAGATCGTAGCTGACGACCGTGCCGTGTTTCCGCGCGGCCACGACGGCTTCGATGACGAGCTGCGCGGTGGTGTCCGAGAGCGCGGCAAAAATGCCACCGGTGTGCAGCCAGCGCACGCCGAGCTGGCCGAAAATGTGATCCCAATCAAAATCGCCGGGCTTGAGCTGGCTGGCGGCGGTCTGCCCGCGATCCGAAACTCCCACCGCGCCGCGGACGCCAAAGCCCCGCTCGGTGAAGTTCAGGCCATTGCGCGTGAGGCGGCCCACCCCATCAAATGGCCGCCACTGGATGAATTCGGGGCTGACGCCGCCTTGCAAAACAAAATCTTCCAACAGGCGTCCCACCTCATTCTCAGCAAACGCGGTGGCAATGGCGGTGCGCAAGCCGAAGCACCGGCGCAGTCCGCGCGCGACGTTGTATTCGCCCCCGCCTTCCCAAACTTTGAATTCGCGGGCGGTGCGGATGCGGCCTTCGCCGGGATCGAGGCGGAGCATGATCTCGCCGAGGGAGAGGAGGTCGTATCGGCACGCGGCGGCGGGTTTGATATTCAAGGTTGCCATGGCGGACAAATTTGGAAGGAAACCCCGGAGGAGACAATGAATTTCAGGTCCGAAAATCACCCCGCCTGAAATGGCGTTTCGTCGGTAAGGGTAAACTTTCCCGCCCGTTTACGGCCTATTCCCGCCCGCTCTCAGCTAACCCAATTTTCCCAGCCCAGGCACGATCTTTCCCAACACCACCGCCCGCCGGGCTCCGGTGGCGGAGGGGACGTTGCCGGGTTGACCGGTTAACGTTGCGTAGGCCAGGATTGCGAAGGCCAGCGGCTCTTTGGCCGTGCTGTCAATTCCGAAGGCTTCATGTGTCTCAATCGTGCCGGGGCCGATCCGTGCCCGTAGCATCTGTATGAGTGTGCGGTTTTTTGCGCCACCGCCGCCAAGGATGATTTGCAGTCGG
>JADLHS010000559.1 GCA_020848635.1 Limisphaerales bacterium | reverse complement strand
GCTGCACAACGGGCTGCACCTCCAGCCGACCGCCGGCGTGATTCCGACGAACATTTACACCATCGTCATGCTCTTCCGCCTCGATCAGACCAACGGTTACCGGCGATTGATTGATTTCAAGGCGGGCGCAAACAACGGCCTCTACAGCTATAACGGTCGCCTCTATTTCTATCCCAGCGCGTTGGCGCCCGCCTCGACCATCGCTGCCAGCAATTACGTCCAAGTCGTGCTCACACGCGACGGCACCAACGTCGTCGGTTATGTGAATGGTACACCGCAATTCAGTTTCACGGATAGCGCCGAATATGGCGTCCTCACCAGCGCCAACGACCTGCGCTTCTTCAAAGACGACGGCACCACGGAGGAGAGCGGTGGCGCAGTCGCGCGCATCCGCCTCTACGCCGCCGCCATGCCCGCCGGCCAGGTTGCCTTGCTCGACCGCACGGATTGTGCGGGGGTGCCACACTTCCTTACGCCGTGGTTTGACGCCTTAAATGTGCTCAATCTACCAGTCGAACATGTCATCCCGGGGATCGCTTACCGTTTGCAGGCCTCCACCAATCTGAGCACTTGGACCAGCATCGTCACTAATACCCCCATCGCTGACCCCACCTTGTTCACGGACCCGAAGGCGACGAATTACCCGAACCGCATGTATCGCCTCGTGACACCGTGAGCGCACACCAGACGTAAAACGACTACCTGAAAGCGAAGGCCTGCTATTCGCCCGCCGGTTACAATCTGGCGCGGTAGTTCACTTGAAGTGTTCAATCCGATTCCTCGCAGGAAACCGGAGGAAGGCGAAAGCAATCATTACCGCCCTAGTTTTTGTTTAATCGCCGCGAACAATTCCTGCGGAACCAGGATCACGGTCGCGCGTTTTGGCATCCCGGCTTGATACACCAGTTTGCTGCCGTCGAAGAGGAACACTTCAGGTTGGTCTTCGGCGCGATAGCATTCTCCCGTGACGAGGCTGCCCATCCGCAAACGGGCCGCCGCCCGCGTGATGCGCACGTAAAGGTCAGGCACGCAGCGGCCACGCGGATCCTCCCACGCATAACTTTCCTCCAGGGCGGTTTCCTCCTCGAAATTATTCCAGTCGGCCACGGTGACAAATTGCGGGCGGGCTTTGAGCACGCGCAACCATTCGCGGACGTAGAGGTCACCGCCCTCCCGCGGCGCTTCGAGCGGGTCCTTCCCCTGCTCCACCACGTAACGAGGGAAGCGGTGGCCGGGCCAGATGCTCATGCACTCCGCCAATTCCGGCGCCGGCGCATAACTTCCCCAACCCCACGTCTGCCGCTGTTTCATCGCGGCGTGATTGTCGCCGTTGTACGCCCAGCGCACCGTGAACCGGACATCGTCCCAATCGCCGGGGCCGTAGTTCTTGTCTGTGTCGACGAGCACCAGCGGCTTGCCGTTCAACTGGAAATAGCTGGGTCTTTGCGCCCAACTCGACCAATAAAAATCCCCGGCGCGTTGCTGGGCTTCCCGTCCGCCGCCACGCATCTCCCCGCCCCCGCCGATGCAAATCGGAATCCGCTCCGCCGCCGGCAGTCCATCCATGAAATTGAACCAGGCGCGGATGTTGTCATTGATGCGCCCGCCGTCGTTCCCCGCCACGTTGGTGTCATCCATGATCAGGAAATCCACGCCCAGGTCGCGCAACGTCGTGTAGTGCGCCTTGATGATTGCTGGATCGCCCGCCGTGTAGCGTCCCCGCACGGGAAAGCGGTGACAATTGGTCCAGTGTGAAAACTGGTCATCCTTCGTCCACCAAACGGTGTACCAAAGTCCAAACCGCGTGGGGGCCCGCAAGCCCGGCTCAGTCGTCGCTTCCGCCGCAATCCCCAACCCGCGTCCGGCAACCAAAAAAGTGACCAGCAACCAAAGGTACGGTTTCATAATCGGTACGGTGGGATGGGTCGCCCATCACGGAATTCGACCTGCGGATCAATCCCGGAAATTCTGGAATTGGAGCGACACCGGAAAATCCTTCGCCCGCACCGCCGCCATCACCGCCTGCAATTCATCGCGGCTTTTGCCGGTCACGCGCACCTGGCGGTCCTGAATCTGCGTGGTAACCTTGAACTTTCCGTCGCGGATGAACCCGGTGACCTGCTTTGCGGTCTCCGTCTCGAGGCCCTGCTTGATCTTGATGACCTGTCGCGCATGGCCGAGCGGCGACACATCCGGGTCGCACGTTTCCACGTTTTTCAGGCTGATGTTGCGCTTGGTGATTTTGCCGATGACGATTTCCACCAGGGCCTTGATCTTGAACTGATCCTCGGCGGACAGTTTGATCTCGCTCTTGTCGAGCACGATCTCGGCATTGCTGCCCTTGAAATCAAACCGGTTTGCGAGTTCCTTCTTGGCGATGTTGACGGCGTTCTCGATTTCCATCGAGTTCACTTCACTGACAATGTCGAATGACGGCATGCCAAAAGGGTAGCGACCGGTCATCGAATGGGAAGCACTTTGACGAAGGGGGCTTTGCCAGGCACGGAAGAATGAGCTTCCCCTCGCCAGTTCATTCTCGTTAAATTTTTCCCTGTGCGAATCAACCACCACCGTCTTTCGGGCGTCGCCAGTGTTGCAATGTTGAGCGTCTCGTTGTCTGTCTTCGCGGCAGAGCCAGCGGCGGGAAACAAATCGGCATCGCCGCCCCCTTTGAAGTTTCGCGCGCAGCAACTCCGTCTGGACAACAACGAAGGCTGCGCCATTGCCGATTACAACCGGGACGGCAAGCTGGATATCAGCGCGGGTGAATTTTGGTATGCCGGCCCCGATTTCAAAGAAGGAAAGCCGGTGCGGAAACTCACGGCTTTCGGCAAAGATTACCTCTCGAACAACGGCGAGCACGCCTGGGACGTAAACGCAGACGGCTGGCCGGACATCATCAGCGGTACGTTTCTGGAGGGCGAAATCGCGTGGTATGAGAACCCCAAGGCGGAAGGACTTGCGAAAGGTGAACCCTGGCCGCGGCACGTGCTCATCGACACCAAGCTCGGCGAGAACGAGTGGACGGAGTTTCGCGACTTGGATGGCGATGGCGTGCCGGAGTTCATCGTGAATTCCTGGAACGAGAACCACCCGATGGCCTGCTACCGACTGGCGAAAAACGCCGCCGGCGAACCCATCCTCAAACCATGGATCATTCACGAGGGCGGCAAACGCACCAACGGTCACGGCATCGGGTTGGGCGACTTGAACGGCGACGGACTGGCGGATATCCTGTTCGGCAACGGCTGGTATGAGCGTCCGAAAAGCGATGCGACGACGAAGCCTTGGACGCTCCACTCAGACTGGCAGTTTCCCCAGGCGAGTTGCCCCATGCTTGTGGTGGATTTGACCGGTGACGGCCGCAACGACATCATCTGGGGCCACGGCCATAATTACGGGCTGTATTGGGAAGAACACCGCGATGACAACCGGGATGGCAGCACCAACTGGCGGCACCATCTCATTGACGACCGCTTCTCCCAGCCGCATGTCCTGGCTTGGGAAGACCTCGACAATGACGGCCAACCCGAACTGATCACGGGTCGTCGGGTCCGCGCACACAGCGGCGGCGATCCGGGCGACAACGACCCGGGTGTCATTTACTACTTCAAGTGGAATCGGGAGCAGCAGCAGTTCACAAAATTCCCGGTCGTCGAAAACGGACCTGGCATTGGGTTGCAGATCCGCGTAGCGGACCTGGATGGCAACGGCTGGAAGGATATCGTGTGCGCAGGCAAGACCGGGACGCACATCCTCTGGAATCAAGCGCCCTAACCCAAGTTTACCTCGCATCACCTTTCCAAAACGCCGGCGTGTGCTCGTCGGGCGCGCTACGGACAACGTCCGAATGGACTTGGACGCGTGGAAGAAACAGCCGTTCCAGTGACGTATCGTTGATGACGGCGTAGCCGAAGGACGCACAACGGTCAAGGCACCGCCTAGCCGCAATCAATGCTCTTTTGAAGTGGTGGCAAGCGAAGCGACAACTCGTTTGAAATCAATAGTCGATGGCGAAAATCGCCGTTGTCGCCGCGCCTTCCCACCGCCTCCAAACTGGATACTGGGCCGCAGTCCGCGATCGGTCCTGCCGACTCAGGGCTTGGCCCCAATCCCAGCGAGGAAGGTTTTTTTGCAGTCGGGGCACACCCCATGGGTGAGCGTGGTGTGCGAATGGCTGGTGATATACTTATCAAT
>JADLHS010000558.1 GCA_020848635.1 Limisphaerales bacterium | reverse complement strand
CTATGTCGAAGTACCGGAGCTTGGCAAGGGTGAATGGCTTGCAGACTTTCGCCATCCATTCCTCCCATTTTCGCTCCCCGACCAGCGCGACGCGCTCTACGTCGCGGCAATGTTGCGTGGCAAATTTAGTATCGTCCCACATGGCGTGCAGGTCCCAACCATGAAAATCTTCGAATTGGGCCAACAGCCGGACCTTGCCTTCGGCCTTGATCGCCGTTTCCACGATGGGAACAAAAAGTTTGTAATCCACGTCGTGGAGTTTGCCGCTCATTTTGAAACCGAGAATCCTAGCCGTGCTTTGGGGTAGTTGTTCAATCATAGATCATCTTGATTTCGGAGGTGGATCGGCGCGTATGCTTTCACCGCCCATACTTGGCGGCTACAAGCTGGTCGAAATTCAGCTTCACGGTGCTCAGTTTTTCCGTCCCAACTCGGTTCGTTTCTCCGCCTCAAAGCGAACGCACGCCGGGGAGTTCAAGGAACTGCGGGGGCATTGGTGGCCGGCGGATTTCCGTTGGATCGACCGCCGGGCACGATGGCTTCGTCCATCGTCAACAGGTAAATTGCCATCGCTGTCAGCATCAGGATGACGCCCAGCCAAACGCGCCAGTCCCGGTGAAGTTTGCGCTCGTGCGACTTGCCATGACCAGCGCGGTGCGGATGTGATTGGTTGCTCATATTCGTCGGGAAGTTATTTTGGGAGCCAAGGTTTGCGTCTGGATGCTAGGCAAGCTCTCAACTTTCTTCGTCGTTTGTGATTGGGTTGGGTTCATTTCGGACTTGTAATTAGGGTTGGGCTGCAAAAAACCACTGCGCCAAAATAATCCGCTTATTTGGATTTCGGTTGCAAGCCAATATCACCCGTTCGCACGAGCGGTTCGCCGCTCGGGGTGTTGGTGGCGTTGGCCAGGGTAAATTCGGTTGAGAGGGGGTGGTAGTTGGGATGCGTAAAACTGAGGCTGACCGAGTACCAGCCAAGCCGGCGGAAGAGGGCGAGGTCACGCTCGCTGGCCAGGACAAAACCGCCATCGCTGCCGGTGCGAACGGCGGGGGATGTTTCGATCACTTGTCCCCCCTTGATCGCCTGGTCCACATTTGGATCCCGAGGTGTCACCCGTCGGACTTGGACGCCGGCGATCGGTTCTCGGGATTGACGGTCCACCACCCGGCCGGTAATGCGCGGCGAAATGTATTGGGACGGGGAGGAGGACTTGCAGCCAACCAGGGTGAGCGCCACGAGCACACAGGCAAGCCACTTGTTGATGACGGTGACCAATTTGTTCGTGCCTCGCAGTTTGCTCAAATCATCCATGAAAGCCAGTTTGTTGTTCGTTTTCCTCGAGCCAGGCTCTGAGCCCTAAAACGCCGCCCGCCGGTGGCGGCATCGAACCATCGCAACCGCGAAGCGCCCGCGCTGGGTCAAGGGGCATGAGATTACCGACCAAGTGGACCCATATGCTCAATAAATAGGCGCAAATGCTCGACGCCAAAAAATTCGCCCAATTCCTGAAGGTATTGGGTGGAACTGAAAATTGGCGGAGAGAGTGAGATTTGAACTCACGGTAGTGTTACCTACGCACGCTTTCCAGGCGTGTGCCTTAAACCACTCAGCCATCTCTCCGTCAACTGCAACTAATGTGTCGCGGGCCGGTCGGTCGGGCAATCTTTTTCAACCAGCAAAAATCCCTGCGCGGGCCATGATAATCCGAAAACGGGTGCGGGATGAACCAACGCTCAACCGTCGGGCGGAGAGCCAGTCTGCTGGCATTTTGACAGGACTGCGGCGGTCAAGGCTTCAGGCTGAGAACTTCGGGCAGCAGGCCTTCGATGTTCTGCATTTCCAGAAAGCCGTGGAGTTGGCGGATGCGGGTCGGGTGGCGCATTTTCTTCAACGCTTTGGCTTCGATCTGACGGATGCGTTCGCGGGTGACCCGAAATTGTTTGCCGACTTCTTCGAGGGTGCGGGCGTTGCCATCACCCAAGCCAAAGCGCAACTCCAGCACGCGTCGTTCACGTTCCTTGAGGCTCGCAAGCACGTCCCCCAGTTTGTCCTTTAGAATCGCGAAGCTGGCGACGTCGCAGGGATTTTCCGTGGCTTTATCTTCGATGAAATCGCCCAGGCTGGTTTCCTCGCCGTCCCCCACCGGGGACTGAAGGGAGATCGGCTGTTGCGCCATCTTCAACACGGCCCGAACGCGTTCGACCGGGTAGGCCATGTCTTCGGCGATCTCCTCCGCGGTCGGCTCCCGCCCGAAATCCTGAAGCAAATGCTTCTGGGACCGCATCAACTTGTTGATCATTTCGATCATGTGGACGGGAATCCGGATCGTGCGGGCCTGGTCGGCGATGGCCCGGGTGATGGCCTGGCGGATCCACCAGGTGGCGTATGTGGAAAATTTGTAACCGCGGCGGTACTCAAATTTCTCCACGGCTTTCATCAGGCCCATATTGCCTTCCTGGATCAGGTCGAGGAAGGACATGCCACGATTGGTGTATTTCTTCGCGATGGAGATGACGAGCCGGAGGTTGGCCTCGACCATTTCGGTCTTGGCCTCGTTGGCGCGCGCGGTAAAGAGCTTGAGCTGATGGTAGGCATTGAGGAAATCCTGACTCGGTAGACGCACAAACTCCTCGAGGGCGCGAATCTTCCGCCGCTCGGATTCGATAATGGCCTGGTGTTGCGGGGCGGGATCGTGGCGCTCCAATTCAGCGATGGTACGGCAGCTTAGCTGGATCTTGTCGTGGATGTTTTCCGCGACCAGGGTCATCTCCTCGACCACTTTGTGTTTGTAGAAAAACTTCCGAAACTTGGCCTGTAACTGGGAATCGAGTTGCTTGAAGGCCCGAAAGGCGGTCGCCCGCCGGGGCTTGGAGGTGGCGTTCTGCCACCCGGCGAATTGTTTGTCCACCTGCGCGTCCAGCTTGCGGACGGACCGCATCACGCGATGCAAGCTGCGGAGATAGGTTTCGCGACATTCCGCCTTTTGGTCCAAGACAATGCGATCGAAACGTTCGCGCGGCGGTTCGCAGGTGAGTTTGTCGGCGAGGGCGAGATGTTCCTTGCCGGTAAAGCCCAGGCCGTAAATGATCCGCCGGACTTCCGTCTCGGCATCCTCGATGCGCTTGGAGATGGCGACTTCCTGGGCTCGGGTGAGCAACGGCACCTGGCCCATCTGCTTGAGATACATGCGAACCGGATCGTCCAATCCGTCCAGCCGGGTTTTCTCCTCCTCCTCGGGTTCAGTCGGGCGGACGCGGTCAACTTCCGCTGGATCTACGATTTCAATTTCGAGCGCGCGCAGCTTGGTCAGTACCTCATCCATGACCTCCGGGGAGATCAGCGGATCTGGCAGGGCGTCATTGATATCGTTGTAAGTGAGATGCCCCTGTTCCTGTGCCAAACGGACCAACTCCTTGATCTTCTCGGATAATTCCGCCGAATGGTTGCCAGCCAAAGGGACCACATGGCGGCCGCCATGGCCATTAAGCGCGACGCGGGCTGCGGTCGGGGGGGCTTGCACGATCGGGGCCGCCTTGGTCCGGGAGTGGGAGCGGGCCCCCTTGGGCGCGAGAGACTTGGACGCCGGCATACAAACCTTGGGCTTTCGCATAGCGACTTGATAATTACGTCATCTGACACGGGTGGAACGGAGCAGGACTATGCGGAGTCAGATGGCAAGCGTCAAGGGGTGGGGACCATTTTTCTTCGAAGGGCAGGGCAACCCATCCCCCGCAATGACACTGTCTGCCTCCTAGCACATTTCCAGACTGTATGGCTTTGCACATATTACGGCTCCGTGACCGACCGACAGGTTTCTCCTGTTTGAGCGAGCGATCCCTCCAACGAATTAATTGCCACCCACAGGTACACTGACGCCCACCCCGACATTCCCGCCGGCGGCGTTAACGCCCTCGTTAGCTGCCACGGTGGAGGAGAAAGTGTTCAAGATCAAATTGACGTAACGTTTCAAGGTGGTGTAAGGCGAGTTGGGAACATAGATGATGTCGCCCGACTCGAGTTGCACATCCGGTGCCTGGCCTTTGACGATTGCCCCGTAATCCACAATCGTGACCTGCGGTTCCGTCAAAGAGCCGCGCACAATGGCGACGTGGGACAGATAGGCATTGACCGTTTCCACGCCAGCATCGTTGTTCCGTTCATCCAAAATGTCGTACGACACCCCGCCGGAGGCCCACGAGATGGCGGAGACGAGGGTCATTTGATCCACGTACGGGATTGCGCGCGGGGATCGAACCGCGCCTAGAACATAGACTTCCTGCGCTAGGGCGGACGGCACATAGACAAAATCAC
Organism: Limisphaerales bacterium; assembly: GCA_020848635.1. GTDB lineage: Bacteria > Verrucomicrobiota > Verrucomicrobiia > Limisphaerales > JADLHS01 > JADLHS01. The sequence goes on along the minus strand of JADLHS010000558.1, from coordinate 8,332 downwards.
CGGGTCGCACATAAATGTTCTGAGACATGTCGCCTTGGCGCAGCAAACGATCAAAATTGACGGGGAGAAATTGTCCCCCACGAATCACGAAGCTGTGTCGCAAGTCAGCCAATTCCTCCGTCGTCACGAGCGACCCTGAGCGGGCTGGCCCCCCCGCCTGCGCGAGGGATTCCAATATGGTCGTCGGTCCGGTGAGCGGATAAATGCCTGGCCGGACCACGCGGCCCATCAGCCAGACCTGCTTGCTGCCCACGGCGCGGAGTGTGACGCTGACTTGCGGGGTGCTTTGATACTTGGCCAATTCCTTTTCCAAGCGCGCCTTGGTTTCGGGCAGCGTCAGGCCCCAAACATCCACGCCCGGCAACAGGTTAAAATAGATTTTTCCGTCCGGCCCAACGGTCATCATCGAGGCGGAGTTGGGCGTGCCCATCAGGCTCGCCTCGATCTGGTCGCCCGGCCCCAAGGTCATCAATTCCGTGTCCGGGTGGAACAACTCCGGGCTAAGCTGATTTGTGACCGTCACGCTGGGCTGGCTCGCGGCGGGCTCCATCGTTCTGAAATGCTTCGCGGACTTGGAGCCGGAACTGGTGCAGCCTGCCAGCGAAGCCAGCAACAATCCCATGGAACCTAGCAGAGTAATTGTTTTCATGCTATTTGATGAGCGGAGTGGTGATAATCGGGCCGATGTTCAGGGTCGTCGCTGTTACGGTAAACGCCTGGATAAATGCCTGGGCGGCGTTGTCGAGCACTTCTGCCGCCTTCATCCACGGACTGACACTGACATACACGATGTCTTTCTGCTGCAATTTGAAATCCGGCGACTTGCCCGATAGAATGTCCGCCGTGTCCACCACAAAGGTCTCCGGATGCGTCAGGGAGCCGCGCACCACGAGCACCCGGCTCTTGAAGGCCTTGCCGGAGAACCCGCCTCGCGAGGCGATGGCGCTGATGAGCGTGGCTTTGGGCGCAAAGGTCAGCACGCCGGGGTTGCCCACCTGCCCGAGCACGTAAATCTCATTCGCACCTGCCGCCCCGATGTAGATGTAGTCGTCCGGCTCCAAAGCAACGTTTTGGGTCAGATCACCGCGCTGAAACAGCCGTTCAAAATCCACGGGCACGCGTTGTTGTTTACGGGCGAGGAAACTGCGGGTTAGATCCGCCAGTTCCACCGTGCCTCGCTCGTGCATTCCGGTCTCCAACCCACCGGCGCGCGCGATGGCTTCGATCACCGTCAAAGGCCGGTCCATGGTAAACACGCCGCCAGCCGTTACCGTGCCGAGCACGACATAGCGTTTGCTGCGGTACGCCACCGGCGTGATGATGGTGAGCGGGTTGCGATAATATTTTCCAAGTTCCGCGTCAAACTTGGCGCGCAATTCGTCAATCGTCAGCCCCGTGGCCATGACGTTCTCCGCCTGCAGGAAACTGACCCGCCCGTCGGGTCCAATCACCACCTCGGTTCGCCCGACCTCGTTCGTCTCAAACAGCGAAAAGTTCAGGCTGTCACCCGGGCCCAACGTCAACCGCTCCTGCCAGGCGGCGCGCTTGCCCGAGTTGGCGGCGGAGAACGACGGGTTGGATTGGGGCGGGGCGTTCGTCGCCGCTTCCGCCGCCCGGGAGAATCCCGGGTCCATGAGCGTGAGCCCGACGGCTCCAACCACCAGCATTAGTCGCTTCTTCATAATTCAAAAATCGGTTTGGGCTCGTGGTTCAAAACGGCGCCGACCAGGCGGCACCTGGCATGACGCAGCGTTTGCAGTTGCTCCCGGGTGTCGCGTCGGTTGGCGCGTCCGCTATCCGCCAGCCAGATCACTTGGGGCAAACTCTCGGCCAGCAAGACTGCTTCCGGCACCGACGCCGGCGGGAGTTCGACGAACAACACGAGGCTATCGGTCTGACGCATTTGCGCCAGCGTGTTCTGCCATTCTTTTCGCCGTGCGAGGTCCCAGACCTTTCCTGGCAATGGGATATGGGCGTTCAATGCTGCGGTTGGCGCCACCGCCAGAGACGGCGAAAACGATGACCGCGTTTGGTCGGTGGATGAGTCTCCGTTACTCGCACCGGCAGGTCCGCCGGTCTGGAAAAAATCCGGCTCGACCACGTTCGCTGGCCGATCCATCGCGGGTAAAGCGTCTTCTCCGGGCCGCGTCGCAATCGTCATCACTTGCAGCCCACGTTGTTTGCCCGCGCCGACGAGCAGTTCGATCCAGGTCGAACGACCTTCCCCCGCGCCCGACGAAATAAAGCCACAGACGATTCCGTGATTCGGGGATGCGTTCAATTGGCCGGAGATCGCCGTCCACGTCCGAAAGGCCCAGGCATCCTTTTCCGCTTGCGACATCTGGTTCAAATCACCGAGCGCAGCCAGCACGGGCAGCCCCGTGGCGCGTTGCACGTCCAACACTGTCTTTAGCCGCCGATCGGCGATCTCACGGCCTGCAATGACCAAGCCCGCTCCCAGTCCGCCCAGCAAAAGCCCGACACTGCCCATGATCAACGCTGCGAGCCAACGTGAATATGAGTCCACATCCTGGAGCGTCGCGGGCGTGACCACGCGATAATAGCCCTGCGAATTCTCCTGATGCAGTTGTGCCTCGCGTTGCCGGTTTGCGAGCAGGCCGCGGTTCTTTTGCAGCCCGTCAAATTGCGCCTTGATCGTGGCGAAGCGCAGACTCTTTTCGGAAAGCCCCGTCACCTTGCCCAATAATGAATCGTGCAATTTGGTCAGTTCCGAAAGTTCCTTCTGGGCGGTAGCTTTGCGCGTCTGCAAATCCACGATCCGGTGGTACATCGCGCTGACTTGCGGATTCTCACTGTATTTGGCCGCCGCCAGGGTGCCGTTGCCGGCGGCGGGGAGCTGCTTTTCCAGCTCCGCTATCACCCCGCGTTGATCGCGCACCCGTGGATGCAGTTCGGTATAATGTCCCATCAAATCCGTCAGCTTGCTCCGGGCGGCTTCGAGTTTCTGCGCGATGGGGCTTTGTTGGGCGAGTTCGTTCTGTAACGTGACGACCTGCAAATCCAATAGCTCCACACTGATGCGGGCGTTGTCCGCGCGCGCCAGGACGTCGCCCATTTGCTGGATGTAGCCTTGCTTCTCGGCGTCCGGGTCCGCGAGCTTTTCGGTGTTTTGAAACTGGATCAACTCGGCGTTGACCCGCTGCACCTGTTCGTCGAGGGCGGCGAGTTTGTCGCGGGAAAACCGGCTCATCTGTTCGGCCTCGGCCACCTGCAATTCGCGGCCCAAGGCCACGGCCTGATTCGCCAGCAAATTCGCGAGGTCCACCAGCGACTGGCGGGTCTTGCCGGTAACTGTAAGCGCCACGAGTTCCGTGCCGGGCACTTGTTCGACGGACACCCGACCCTGAAGCGAGCCTGCGTTGTCCGACGACTGCACACCCGTCGCCCCTCGACGCAATAGGTCCGGCGATTGCATGAGCGTTACCAACGTCGGCGTGGTGAGTTGGCGGGGGTGATAGCCCTCACTCGCGAGGCTGGGCGCTGCGGTCGGGTTGGTTTCGAGCGCGATAAGCGACACGCGAACATGGTAATTGGATTGAAGGTACCCGAAGATGCCCGCTCCCAGTGCGGCAACTCCGGCGGTCCCGAGGATAACTTGCGACCGCTGCTTCAGCGCAGCGAGAATCCGCCACGGATCGCAAAAGAGGCAGGCCGCGGCTTGGTGATTGGGGTGGTCCATCGGGGTGCCAGCCGGCGGGGGGCTGGAGGTTGAACGCGGGGCGAACGCCGCATCTTCCCGCAATGGGGCCGGGGCGGGCGGCGTCAGCTTGGCGTGCGCCGCACGGAGGCTGATTTCACCTGCGGGGTCGTTCATACGATGGCCGGAGTCTGATGACATTTCATGTCGCGCACCATGGCGCAAACAGCGTTAACGGTGGCCTTTGGATACTCGGGCCGTCCCGCGAATTCAAGCGCCAGTTTTGCCATGCAATTCGATTGGCGCGGAATTCCCGGCATCGCCCCGCGCAGCCGCGCCATGGCGGTGGCCGCGAATTGCAGCCGCCGCGAAGCCAGTTCACGTTCCGGACATTCAAACTGGGTACGGGGGTTCGATGGCCGTTCAACTGAACGTTCAAGCAACCGCCAGTCCTCCGGAATCTCCATGGCACGCCAATCTAGGCTGCCCGCCGCCGTCGCGATACCCGGGATGCATCCCAATCGTGGGGTCGGGGGATTACGGTGCTGCAACCGCCGGGGATTTTTGCGAACCTTCATTTCGGCGCGTGACTCATCGCGGGTGGCCTGATAATTCTCCGCCCGTTCATGAAACGCCCATTGCTCTTCGTGGCGTTGGTTTACGTGGGTGGATTGCTGCTTGCCGATGCGATCCAACCCCCCTTGCTCATCCTTTTCAGCCTCGCTTTTGCATTGCTCGTGCTGACGCTGGCCTGGGAGCAGGCGCGGGGTTTACTGGTCTGGCCGCTGCTCCTGATTGTTGCTTGGGTTAATCTAGCAAGCCGTACGGTGGTGGTCTCGCCCAATGACTTGAGAAAAGTCGCCGATCGCGAACCGGCCCTCGTGACCCTGCGGGGCAGCCTAACGGAGCCCCCGAGCTTGCGGGTTTACATCCAGGGCGATCGGGAATCCCTCCGAACCTTGACGCGCGTCTGCGTTACGGCGCTTCGTCGGGGTGAAGAATGGCATCCGGCAGTCGGGACGGTCATGGTTTCCACTACCGGTGAACTGCCGGCTGAAATCTTCGCGGGGCGCGCGGTTGAAATCACCGGGGTGCTCGGACCACCCCCTTCGCCGCTCGTGCCTGGACTTTTTGACTACCGCAACCATCTCGTTCGGCAGGGCATCTACTTCCAGCTCAAAGCGGACGCGACCAGTGACTGGCGGGTCGTGGATGCGGTGCCGAGCGGCCCGCCGTTCACCGACCGTTTCCTTGCCTGGGCGCAACGCACTCTCGCACTTGGATTGCCGGAGTCGGACGAACCGCTGCGCCTGATGTGGGCGATGGCGCTCGGGTGGAAAACCGCGCTCACGGGCGAGGTGAACGAGCCTTTCATGAAATCGGGAACGATGCATATTTTTGCCATCAGTGGACTGCACATCGCACTGATCGCCGGGATTCTCGTCAGCCTGCTGCGTGTGTTGCGGGTGCCGCGGGTTTGTTGCGGTCTGGTGGTAGTGCCAATGATCTGGTTCTACACCGCCGCCACGGGCTGGCAATCGTCAGCCATCCGCTCCACGGTGATGATGACGATCATCATCGGCGGCTGGTCGCTGCGCCGGCCCACCGACCTGCTGAACTCCCTCGCCGCCGCGGCATTCGTGATTCTGCTTTGGGATCCGCAACAGCTCTTTCAAGCCAGCTTCCAACTATCCTTCTTCGTCGTGCTGAGCATTGCGCTGTTTATGCCGCCGCTGGAGAAACTACGCGATCGCTTGCTGGCGGGCGATCCTTTGCTGGCTGCGGAAGTGATGACGAGGTGGCAGCGGGCATGGCGCTTCCTACTCCGCGTGCTCAGCACCGGTCTGGTGACTTCCTTGGCCGCGTGGCTCGGTTCGTTGCCCTTGACGGCGTATTATTTCCACCTGTTTAGTCCGGTAACTTTGCTCGCCAATCTCATCGTCGTCCCCATGAGCAGCTTGGCGCTGATGTGCAATCTCGGCAGCCTTATCTGCGGCGACTGGCTGCCATGGGCGACGGAACTGTTCAACCATTGTGGCTGGTTCTGGATGCTCGGCATGATCAAGCTCAGCCGCTGGGCGACGGAACTGCCAGGTGCCTATTTCTACGTGTCGTCGCCCTCGGCGTTCACTTTCATCATCTACTACGGCGTCCTGATCGGAACGATGAGTGGCTGGCTCGGGAAACCCGAACGGCGATGGCGGACGACCGCTGCCATCTTGCTCGTGGCTGCTTTCTATGGCTGGCAATCGTTCGTGACCCGCCAAGATGTTGAATTCACCCTCCTTCCGCTCCATGGCGGCCACGCGGAATACCTTGATGCCGCAGGCAAGGCCAACGACTGGCTGATGGATTGCGGTGACACCAATTCGGTGGGATTTGTCACCCGGCCTTTTCTGCGCGCCAAAGGGGTGAATCACCTGCCGCGCCTCATGCTCACTCATGGCGACCTCAAACACGTGGGCGGCGCAGAAGGGCTCGTCGCGGAATTCCATTGCCACGACATCTTTGCCAGTTCCTTCCGCTTTCGTTCCGTCACCTACCGCCGCATCTTCGCCAACCTGCAACGCGCGCCGTTCCATCTTCAAACCCTGCACCGTGGCGATAAGGCCGGACCGTGGCACATCCTGCACCCGACCGAAGCGGACGAATCCACCCAAGCCGACGACGGCGCGCTGGTTCGCCAAGGCGAGTTCCACGGTGCCAAGTTGCTGCTGCTGTCCGACCTGGGTCGTGCGGGTCAGAATCTCCTGCTGGACCGGAGCAACGATCTTCGGGCTGACATCGTGGTTTCGGGAATTCCCACGCAAACTGAGCCGCTGTGCGACGCCCTGCTCGACGCAATCCGGCCCCGCCTGATCATCATCGCCGACTCGGAATTGCCGGCCACTGCCCGGGCCAGTGAACGACTCAAGGAGCGTCTGACGCGACGCGATGTGACCGTGCTCCACACTCGCGAAGCCGGGGCGGTGACGATTTCTTTTCGCCTCACTGACTGTGAAATCACCACCGCGGACCACCAGCACTTCAATTTGAAGGACCTGCCGACGATGCGTGTCTCACCACAGTCGCTGACATCTGAGCCCGAGGAATGAGCGTCTCGAACGGACGTTGCTCATTTCGGCGGTGGGGGTGACCAATTCCCCAAGACGTATTCTGCCCCATGTAAATCGCAAATCACGTATTCGACACGGTCATTTCTCTGACGCAGGACGAAATTGCCTGGCGAATCCTCCTCGTGAATTCCTCCACCGACGTAGTTATTTGGCCAGTTTCCTCCATCGAACCTTTAATTCCACGCGGCCCTCGAGCGGTTCCAAATCCCCACCGCGAACCAGGGTGTGCGCGTGTGAACTGACTAACCCTCCAACCCCTTCAACGCCTCAATGACGTGGTCCAGCTTCACCTGCCAGTCAGCGAGGCGTAGTTGGTGCTCCTGCAAAACCTGCGGCGGAACTTTTTGGGTGAAATTCGGGTTCGCCAGTTTCTGCGCCACCTTGGTGAGTTCGGCCTGATACTCTTCCATCTTCTTGGTGAGCCGGGCCTTTTCCGCTTCGACATCAATCAGTCCTTCGAGCGGCAGGAACAGTTCGCCCAGCGGCGTATGCGCGGTGGGCGTGCCTTTCTTGGGGGTAAAACTATCGTTGAGTTCGATGGTTTCGGCATTGAGCAAAATCCGAATGACCTCGGCGTCGTGCGGAAGCACCGGGCGGCTTGGCTTGAGGACGAACTTCACCTTCTTGCCGGCTTGGATGTTTCCAATGCGACGCAGGTTGCGGCCTTGCGTCACCACTTCGTACTTCTGGTTGGCGAATTCAACATAGCACTCATCGAGGCTGTAGGCGTCGCGGAATTCGGTTTCGAAGGGCTTCGGCCAGGGGGCGTTCATGATGGTCTGGCCGCCTTGATTCCCGGGCATGTCGGTGCTGTAACCCATACCATGCCACAGCTCTTCGGTGATGAAGGGCAGGAACGGATGGAACAACCGCAGGGTGTGACTTAGAACGAAATCAATCACCGCGAGCGTGTTGGCTTTGCGCTTCTCGTCCGTGCCGAAGAACACCGCCTTGCTTGCTTCGACATACCAATCGCAATACTCGCTCCAGAAGAAGCGATACAACGCCTGCACCGCGGTGCTGAAGTTGTAGCTGTTCAGCGCCTCGGTGATTTCGTGGATCGCCGCGTGCAGCTTGAGCAGAATCCATTTGTCATCCGAGGTCAGCAGGCTGGGATTGATATCGCCCTGCACCTCGTAGGTAGCCGCGACGCCCTCGTCGCGTCCTTTCGTCTGCGGCGACGAGGCGTCGCTGCCACCAACCATCTGCCGGAAGCGACACGCATTCCACAGCTTGTTACAGAAGTTCCGGCCCAGCTCGACGTCCTTCTCATCGAACAACACGTCCTGCCCGAGCGGCGCACTGCGCATCGTGCCGAAGCGGAGCGCGTCCGCGCCGTATTGGGCGATGAGCACGAGCGGATCGGGTGAATTGCCAAGCGTCTTCGACATCTTGCGCCCCTGCTTGTCGCGGATGATGCCGGTGAAATAAACATTCTGGAACGGCATGGCATCTGGGAGCGCGAACTTCGCGTCGCCCATGTATTCGTAGCCTGCCATGATCATGCGCGCGACCCAGAAGAAAATGATGTCCGGTGCGGTGACAAGATCGCAGGTCG
>JADLHS010000557.1 GCA_020848635.1 Limisphaerales bacterium | reverse complement strand
CGATACGGCCTCAGGGTGGCGTTGATCGGTTTCTTGATCAGGGCTAGTAACTGATTCCAATCCCGATCCAGAGTCAACAAGTGCGGAATAGGCTTGCCCGCTTTCAGTTTGTCCATCGTTCGGGGGTCCTGAATCGTCACCGCCAGTGTCAACACATCTTCCTCGGAATAGATCAACAGAAACGGTGGCTGAAACGTCACTCGTAGCAGCGACTGATTGGTGAGCGCGACGAGCGCATCGAAGAGGGATGGCAGCGCGTTGGTCAGGGTCGCCTGAACCCGGCGAAAGAAAAACAGTTCATCCGTTGCCCCTGGCATAAAGATCAACGCCTTGACGGTGGCATTGGACTGAAATCCCCCGAGCAGCAACTGGGCGCAGTTTGTCTCGTTCAACGAACTGGCACCCGTTCCAAGCGGCATCCGGCTTAAAGCCGCCGGCCAGAGCTCTTCCGCTGCGAGTGCCATGTGCGCGGTTAGCATTCCGGTTAAGAGCAAATCACGTATCATGATTCAAAAAGAAAGTTTCACCACCCGCGCCTGAATCTGCGCCAGCCAGCGGTCGTAAAAGCATAGCAGCCGCCAGATTTCCTGCAGCCGCGGCAGCGGCCGGGTTGCAGCCGTTTCCCATGCGGCATTCAGTGGCTTGAGCTCCGCTAGCAAAGCGTTCCGGGGGACGATGACGGTTTGCTGCAATTCAGCGAGCTTTTCCACGGCAGCCTGTCCGCGCTCGAACAACCGAACCTGCAGCAGCGGCGAGGTGGCCTGGCTTTTCTCAACGAGCAATGCATCCACGGCACGAAACTCTTTGCCGATGGCGAAAAACAAATCCATCAAGGCTTCCGGCACTTGCGTGAGATCGGAAGGCTTCGCCCCCAGTTCCAATTCCAGCAGATGGCGCAAACGAGCGCGCGGCTCGCGCAGGCATTGGTAACCGGCGTTGAGTTCCGCCGAGCACTCGTTGGCAGTGTGCTTTTCCGCAGCGTCCGCAGCGTGGACCCGGTCGGGGTGAATCTCCGCCGAAAGGTTGAAAAAGGTTTGCTTGAGCGAATCAGGGTCGAGCCAGGGACGGCGGGATTCGTTAAAAAGAGAAAAATAATCCGGCATTACTTTCAGTCATTTCTTCCGGAGAGGTAATGCCAAAAAAACCAAGGCCGTAATTCCAGCTATTGCTTCCGCGGGAATCATTGCGAAGTAGCCGGTGTGGAAAAACCAATCCACAAGAAAGTTTTCAAAAGTCGCGCCCTCAGAAATCATTTTATCTTGGATACCACTATGCCCAACGATCCAAGTTGATAACCGAATCATCATCCAAGTTTGAAAAATCATAGTGAATATGATTCCTAACAGTAGAAATGTGATGGCGGGTTTTGGTTTCAAAAATATTGTTCAGGCACTGAAACTTTCCCCACAGGAACAGCTCGTCGCCGCGTTGGGGTTCTTAACCTTGAAACCGCCGTCTTTCAACGCATCCACGTAATCCAGCTCGCTGCCGGTCACGTAAAGGGCGCTCTTCGGATCCACCACCACTTTCGTGCCGGCGGACTCGACGAGAAAATCGCGGTTTGCCGGACGATCCTGCAAATCCATCTTGTATTGCAGCCCGGAACACCCGCCGCCCACGACGGCAACGCGCAACACGCCGTCGGGTCGGCCCTGCTTGGTCAGCAGCGCGCCAACTTTTTGTCCGGCGTTTGCGGTCAGTTTGATGAGTCGTTCATCCCCCACCCGGAAGCTGGGACCGACTCCTGATTGTTGGACAGTTGGCGTGATCATTTTTGACGGACAGCAACCTATTCGCCCCGGTAGCGGTCGTCAACGGGGTAGCGAAGGTTTAATCGTGCCAATTGCACCGCGGTAATTTCCTCATGCGAATCCACCGTGCGTCGGACCAGGACTTCCCGGCCATCTAGATGCCACTCCATCCGGGGTGTGAACCAAAGCCCATCCGAGGTGCGTTCGCGGTTGAAGGATAGGGAAAAGCTTGCGATAGCGCCGACCAACCCGGCGATCACGTTCACTTTCTCGGTCAGGTGGAAGTCGGCCTGGACGAGCACCGATTCGGCCTCGTCCACCCAGACCCGGCCCGCGATTTTGTTGATGATTCGGTCCTTGAGATTGTGTTCCGGCGGCTTTTTCTTCGCCGGGACGATATCTAGGATTAACGCGGGCCGGCCATTGATTGGCTCGCGGCCAATAAGCGTGAAATCGAACCGTTGCAAGAAGTCGCGATCCACCACAAAATCCGATTTGCGCCCCGGTTTGGTGTGGCGGTTGGTCTGGGTTCCCGCGGCGGCCTCAGTTCTCCCAGGCGTTAGTGCTGGTCGGTTCAACTGGGTCTTGACCTCGCGCTTGTTCAGTTCGCCCTTGGAATTCCGAACCTCGGTGACCCGGGAACGTGTGAATTGGTAGCGCTGCTTGAACTCAAGCTCGTTCGCCTCTTCCATTTGGGAATGTTCCGTCAAGCGTTCCAGCACGGTTTCCACCGCCGGCAACGTTGGCGGGGCGGCATCCGTTGCGAATGCCGTCGCGATCATGCCCAGTAGGGCAACCGCCACGAAAGTTGGGTCGATGTTCTTCATAACCGGAACGTCCAGTGAAGATGCCTTTGCCATCGGCCGGATTCAAGCCGGCGGCGCGGGTTTGTCTAATGACAACTGCTGGTCGCCCCAGGCTGGGCCGGAAGTTTTGGGCTGAGGTACGGGATGTCCAGCGCCAGTCCCCGCAGGACCAGCAGCGCGCCGACGATGGCGAGGCTGACCGGAATGAGTCGTTGCAACTTGAAGCGCAACGCAAACTGCAATTTTTGGCCAGCCAGCGCGATCGCCAGCATCATCGGCAGGGTGCCCAAGCCGAAGGCAATCATGTATCGAACCCCAAGGAGAACGTCTCCGGTCGCCGTTGCGGCGGCGCAAGCCACATAGACCAGGCCGCAAGGCAAAAGTCCATTGAGCACGCCGATACCAAAGAGCGCCGGGAGCGCTCGGCGTTGCAGCAGTGTGGCCAGCGAAGCTTTTAGCCAGTTGACGGCGCGGGCGACCGGGATCGTATTGGCCAAGCGCGGTGAGGCAACCAAGCCGATCAGAATCGCGGCTCCGAGCAGAAGCGAAACCCAGCGCTGCAATCCGGCCAGTGCAAATCCGTGTCCGAGCGAGCCGAACAGCGCCCCCATCAGGGCGTAGGTAACGATGCGGCCGAAGTTGTACAGCAAGCGCCCGGCAACGAACGTGGCCCGATTGCCGCCGCCTTTCGGCAGGGCCAAAGCCAGCGGTCCGCACATCCCGGCGCAATGCGCGCTGCCCACAAAGCCCAACAAGAATGCCGTCCAAGCCTGCATTGCAATATTAGAGCGCCAAGATCACCGGTTGATCCACAAAGTAGTCCTGCCCGTCGGCACTCCACTTCACCCGAACCTTCCACAAGCCATCGGGCAATTCGCGGGCGTCGAGCCGTTGAATTCCTTCTGCGTTGAGCGCCAGCGCGACATTCCGGTCAAGTCGCGCGTCGGAAGGACGATACAGTTGAATGCTACCGGTCGCCCCGCGCGTTTGAGCGGCGGGCAGCGTGATCACGATTGCCCGCTGGGCCGGCTCGAAGGTTACAACGGCTTGGGCCGCCAGAGACTGGGAACGATTCATCGAATCAAGCTGGCTCTGATAGCGAATTTCGCGCTCGTAGTAATCCGTCGAAACCAAATCCTCCCGTTGCCGCATCGCAAAGCCGATAAAGGCGATAAAAAAGAGGATGGCGGTGACGAAAAACGCGGTGATGGCGATCGGCCAAGGATTGCGCGCCGGCTTGTGGCTCATGGCTGGGTTTCCTTTCGCGGCCCGACGAAAACCGTCTTCACGGTTTGCATCAGTTTGCCGTTGGAATATACCCCGACCCTGAGTTTTGTGGTGGCGCCGGTCAGTGTTGCCGGAGTTAATTGAATCAGCACCGAGGTTTCCGCGAGTTTGCCGGCGGGCACGACGAGATTCTTGTTGCCCATGACCTCCAACTGTCCGACGGGGCCTTCCAATTTCAATTCCACCGGCAGATCGCGCATCGTTTTGTTCACGAGCTTGAGGGTGTAAAGATTTTCGATCTTACCGTCTGCGGTCGCCATGAACAGCGATCCGGGGGCGCGAAGGAACATTGCCTCCACGGCGGAGCGCGTGAACACCAGGGCGAGGAACAGGGCAATTAAACCGGTCAAGACTACCGCGTAAAGTTTCATGCGGGGCGTGATGCGGAATGGTTCACCCTTTTCCACGCTATTGAGCGAGGCATACCGGATCAATCCGCGGGGCGACCCCACCTTGTCCATGACCGTGTCGCACGCATCAATACAGGCGGTGCAATGCACGCATTCCATCTGCACGCCGTCGCGGATATCGATGCCGGTCGGACAAACCGCCACGCACTGGTGACAATCAATACAATCGCCGTGGCCGCCGGCGATCCGGCGCACGAGCGGTTCGTTCCGTTGCAACTTGCCGCGCTGCTCGCCACGCTTGTGGTCGTAGGCCACGATCATGGTATTCTCGTCGAGCATCGCGGATTGTAGCCGCCCATACGGACAGATATACGTGCAGGCCTGCTCGCGAAAGCGCGCGAAAATGGCGAAGAACAATAACGTGAACAAAATCATGAACGTCAAGCCGGTGACGTGCTGGCGCGGGTCGTCCGTGATGATGGGGAGGAGGGCGTCGCTGCCGATGAT
>JADLHS010000556.1 GCA_020848635.1 Limisphaerales bacterium | reverse complement strand
CGACAGCCTTTGGTCGCGTGTGGCGCGTCACTCCGACCTGTTCGCCGCGCGGGCCAACGATTTCAGCTACCAGAACTTCCTGGCCCGGGACTGGCGACAAATCGAGCCGGAGTACACCAACTACAACCGCCCCTTCATCGCCCATGAATCCGGCATCATCGGCACGTACCTCGACCTGTCGCTCGAAGCCCGCTACACGGGGACACTGCCCGCCGACCTCTACGCCGCCGCCCGCGAATACATCAAGTCCGCCGGCCGGTTGGACATGGCTCCCACGTATTTTCAGAACTCGGCGCGGTGGCATGGCCAGGCCCGGAAGTTCATGTTGGAAAATCTCCGGAAATGTAATTCCTTCGACGGTTACGATTTGTTGGGTGCGTGGGACGGGCATTGGCACAACTCCGGTTATTCGTGCGGTCTGCTGAACGAATTCTTCGAGTTCAAGCCGGGCGACACCCTTGCTCGCGTCCTCCAGTACAACGGCGAGAGCGTGGTTCTGCTCGATAACGCCAAACGCCATGTTTTCAAAGTGCAAGAACGGTTCGACGTGCCCATCATGGCGTCGTTGTTCGGCGGAACGGCCTTGCTCGACGGCGTGCTGAACTGGCAGGTGCGCGACGGCGAAACCGTCCCGCTCAACGGCAAGGTCAACGGTTTGAACGCCCCCGACGGGGCCGTAACTTCGCTGGCCAACGTCCAGTTCGACTGGCCGGCCCTGAAGCAGCCGCGCCACCTCATTCTGGCCGTGGCGCTCAACGGCGCCGGATACCACCTCACGAACCAGTGGGATTTCTGGGTGTTCCCCGACCGCCCTGCGCCCACCATGAATGCCGTCGCTGACCCGGAAGCCCTCAAGTTGGTCGGTGGCCGCTACACGCAGTTGAAGCCCTTGGCCGATGCCCCCGACACCAAGCTGCGCATTGTTCGGACACTGACGAAGTCCGACCTGAAACACCTTACCGATGGCGGCGATGTGTTGCTCCTGGGTGCCAAACCATTTCCGGCAAACGAAACCCGTTTTCAAATCGGCGTCGCCGGTCGCGCGCACATGAACCTCGCCACCGTGATCCAGCCGCACCCCGCGCTCAAGTATCTGCCGAATGCGGGTTGGTGCGACTGGCAGTTCCATAACCTCCTTGAGCACGGCGAGTGCATCGAGTTCAACAAAATCCCGGCCCCCTTCGATCCCATTGTGGAAATCGTCAGTTCCTACAAATACATCCGACTCCAGACCGCGATGTGGGAGGCGCGCACCGATGGCGGACGGTTGTTTGTGGCTTCGTTCAACTTCCAGATGGATGACCCGGCGGCGGTTGCCTTGCTGGACGGGATGCTTGAATACTGTCAGAGCAGCCTCTTCCAACCCCGCAGCACCATTTCCATCACCGACACGCTCACGCCCGTGCTGCAGGGAGTCCAATTCAAGAGTCTCCGCGGCAACGACGGTAATTTTTACCCGGGAAAAAGTATATTCTGATGCGTGGCAAAGCACCCTGCGTGGCGGATTACCGGGAGGCTTGAATACGAAAGTCCCGTTCCCTGAGTCAGAGGGGCTGGATGACCGCGCGGCCTGAAGCGGCTTCGATCTTCCCACAGGGGGCTTTGCTCACGGCCATCGGTAATCGGCAATTCCATTTCCTCCCCCCCCGATTCCAGCCAGAAAGACGGAGAAACCTGCAGATGGGTGGCGGACGAATTCAAGACACCGCTTGTCCCATTGACCGGCGGAAGCCGGGCCGGTCAATTAGTTCACTCCCATATGATGAAAGCCGAGCACGAGCCTTCCCCACCGGGGCATCGGCGACCTTGAGCAATTTCGGTCCAACTCCTCTCGTCCGACTGGCACGGCATTGGCTTAGAAGGGGCTAGTGCGACGTATTACCACTGAACGATTAACCGAAAGTAACGACATGACGAAATCGAGATTTAGCTTCCTGAGTGTGGTGGCGGTGGCGTGCGGCTTGGTCGCGGGTAACGGGCAAACCTTGAGGGCGGCAGACAATGCCGAGGAAGCTCCAGCCTACCATCCGTTTACCGCCGGGGCCGAGGCGGGCACGCCGGGCTTTGGTGGTTCGGCTAGTTGGCGCTTTGCCGACCACTTCGGGGTCCGTGGGGGCTTTAACTATTTCGGTTACTCCAAGAACGGGAATGAAATAGATGGTATTAACTACAACACCGATCTGCGTCTGATGTCAGAACCGCTCGGGGTGGATATCTACCCGTGGGCCAAAAGCTCCTTCCGCATTACGGTGGGAATCATGTTGAACCAAAATGAATTGACCGGAGTGGTGCCGCAAGACCCGGTCTTTGGCAACACCTTCATTGATATTAACGGCACGGCTTATGATTCGGCCAGCATTGGCGACTTGAATTTGAAAGTTAAACAGCAGCCAATTTCACCATATATCTCCATCGGGGCCAGTTATTATTTCGACAAGGCCAAGCACTGGTCCCTGAGCGGCGAACTCGGCGTGGCTTACACCGGAAACCCCGAGGTCACCCTGACCACGGGGAATCCCGGCAGCGTGCCCCAACAAGATCTCAATGCCGAAGCCACCCAGATTGAAGACACTGCCTCGAAGTACAAGTTTTACCCGATTCTCCGGATCGGCGTGAACTACTCATTCTAGCCATTTTCACCGTCCCCCCCACCGAGAGCCTCGTTCGCCGCTTGCGACGAGGCTCTTTGGGCGACCGCCAACCTACAGCCGGTGGCCCAACATCAAGCGGCGGACTGTTGCCCGGACCCATTTCCAATTCCGTGTCGGATAGCGCACCGTGAAGCGTTTCAACGCAAAGCGTGAATCTGACGGCCGATTCGCGCCGGGGTCCGTAGTGCTGGCCGTGCGGTAGCCGGCGGCGGCCACTAAATCGCGCACGGCGGGATTCCAGTCCCCATACGGATAACAGAAGTGTTCAATGGCCACGCCGAACCGGTCTTCCAGTTTCTTTCGGCTGGCCGCGATCTGTTCGCGCGCGGCAGCCAGCGGTATCCGCGTCAGATATGGGTGATCGAGGGTGTGGGAACCGATCTGATGGCCGGCGGCGAGCCATTCCCGCACCTGGGTGGCGTCCATAATGGGCTCCGGCGCTTCCCCAAGCGCCACATCCCATTCGTTGCAGCGCCCGAGCAAGTTGGCCGGGAGGAATTGCAGCGCGGTAAATCCGGTTGCCGCCAGCGGCTCTGTGGCGTAGCGCAACACGTTTACGTAGCCGTCATCGAAGGTCAGCACGATCCGGCGCGGCTGCAATAGCCTGGCGCAATCGTTTAAGGAGCCGCTCGTAAATCCGGCCGCCTGGAGTTCCCTGAGTTGCTGGCGAAATAATCCGGCGGACACGTAAAGGCCCTTCAGCCGAACGCGGCGCGGGCGCGGGCCAAGCTTGTGATAGGTGAGGACGGGATTACCCTGGGCGAAGAGTTCAAGAAACGGCGCGAGTGAGCTGTAATATACTGGTGGGTTCGAGTTCACACGACCTGGCGATAAGCAAATAATCCATTCAACTGACGCATTTCCCGGCGGAGAACGCAGCTTTCAATCAGGAGCCTCGCTCCCACATCGGGGGGGACGGTAGTAACCCGGCGACGGTGGAGCAATGTCAGATTAACCCTAATGCCTTTCGAAAATTCATGATCATGTGAGGTTGAAGGTGATGGGCTCGTTCCAATATTGATTTTTTATCAGGCGGGGCCAGCCGGTCACTGGTTGTCGCACGGCTCGCGGACACGAACGCTT
>JADLHS010000555.1 GCA_020848635.1 Limisphaerales bacterium | reverse complement strand
TACGAGGACGCCGAATTCAAGACCGGTCACTTTGCCCTTCAGGGGCATAATCCCGGCATGAAGATCGAAGCCAAGGACTTGTATTATGTGAACCTGAGCAAATAGGTTCTCCTCCGGGCGCATTTGCAGCTTGCTGGGCCGGGCGTCTTGGTCTGCAAACGTTCCGCTTGCCGTCGCCACCGGCCAACTCGGCGGTGGCAATCGGATTCCGTACCCGGCTATGATTTCCTTGCCGTCGTAACGTGAAACCACGCGACCCATGAATATTCTGCTTCCACCCCACCGCCACGTTTTCCTTTCCACCGCCGATCACCTGCCTCGCGTCTCGCTGCTCCCGGCGGGACGACTGGCGGCGGGCGTGCGTTTCGTTCTTGGCCTGGTCGTGCTTCTGGCGACCATGGTTGTGGGTCCAGCCGCGGAACTCGAGTTTCCGCAGCTCTGGCAAACCGACTTGGAGTCGTTCCTCGAAACTTCCGCAACCGTAGCGGATTTCCGCGGGAACGGCCGCGACGAAGTGTTGGTCGCTGGGCGTGAGGAGTTGTTCGCGCGTGATGGACAGGGCAAAAAGTTGTGGGGCTGGCGAACGAAGACGCGCTTCATGACTTACCCGGCGGTACTCGCACGAGCCGGACAAACATCGTTGATCTACGTGGCCGACACCGGCGGCGTTTTGACGTGTCTCGACGGCAGCGGCAAAGAGGTCTGGCAGGCGAAACTCAAGGCGGGTTCGAGTTGGTCCGCCTCCGTGGTTTTCAATTTGGACGGCGACGGCAACGCCGAAGTGATTCAAACCGACGAAGCTGGCACGGTGTGGGCCTTCGCAGCTTTGACCGGCAAACCGCTGTGGCAAGCGAACGTGAAGGGCATCCCCGTCAGTCCCTCGGTCGGCGATCTCGATGGTGATGGCAAACCGGAAATTGTCGTGGCCACCGGCACGGGCGTCGTCACTGCGATAAAAGGCGACGGACAGATCCTATGGGAGCGAAACATCGGCGGCTCTTCGCCATCGTGGGCTACGGCGGCCCCGGTCATTTTCGCCGGCTCTGATGGACGCGGGCGCGTTGCGGCGGCATCCAGCGAGGGGCAGTTCTTCTGCCTCAATAGCAAAGGGGAAATCCTCTGGCGACGCCCAACGCGCGGCGCGGCGACTTCTACGATTTCCGTCGGCGACCTCGATCTCGATGGCCGGGCGGACATCTGCCTGATCACGCAGACTGGTGTGATCCATCGCTTCGATGAAAGCGGGCGCGTCATCTGGGAAATTGACATGCAAGGCCGCAGCCTCGCGCCGGGCGCGATGATTGACCTCCATGGCGACGGCAAACTCGAATACGCCTTCTGCACGCAAGACGGCTTCCTCCAGGTGTTGAACAACGCCAGTGAATACCTTCATCGTTTCCATTTCAACAACCGCACCATCAACGTCACGCCGACCTTTGGCGACCTCTCGGCTGATTCGCCCGGGCTTGAAATGCTCATCACCGGCGGCGAGTCAGGATTTCTTTTCTGCCTCAACACTCCCGCAGCCACCAACGCCGTCGCGCACTGGAAATCCTACCGCGGCGACGCGCGTAACAGCGGCTCGTGGTTTGGCCTGCGACAGAGCGTGGCGATTCAGATGTCGCCTGCAAACCTCACCGCCGACGAAGTGCTGACTGGCCAGAGCCTCCGCTTCGTCATCCAGAATCCCCAGCCCGGCGCGAAACCGCTCACCGCCACCGCGGTCTGCGTCCGCCCGGACGGCGCGCGGCAAATGGCCACCACGACAGTGGTGGGCAAGCTCAGCGAATTGCTCATGCCGATCGAGGTGCTCGCGCCCGGAACTTACCACTTCAACTGGGCGCTGGTGGATGCGGATGGAAAGGCGCTGGCTTCCGGTGAGCGCTCGGTCTTCCTGCAACCGTTCGCGAACGTACGCGCCCTTGTCTCACGCGCGCTCACGGCGTTGCGCACGACGGCGGACGCGTCGGAGCAAAAGTTCTCGCTCTCTGCCGCAGCGCTTCGTCGCGAAGCCACTGCGCTCGAGGTCGAAGCGAAAGCCGTCCTGCCAATGCAGGACGCCGTTCCCGGCAACGAAATCGGCGCCGTGCAAGCCGCGCTGCAAAAAACGGCGGCGCTGGTTCAGCGAGCCAAGCGGTCACTCGCGATTTCGGAAGTGATCCGCCAGGCGGCGGTGTTGGGGCCTCAGACGAGCCTCATCGCGTTCGAGGGAACGATGTGGGAGAACAGCAAAGTGGACGAACAGTTGCCCACCAGCGCCGCGAACCCGCTGCGCATCGCACGAACCGCCGTTCCGGGCGAGCACGAACCGGTCGCTTTGAATCTCTTCAACGTCACCGATCACGAACTGCTGGTGCGCGTGCAAATTGACCCGCTGACCAACGGTGTAGTCGTTACGCCGCATCGCTCGATCGGTTCGCCAACCTCGATCGGCGACGTTTCCTGGGATGCCCTGCCCGAACTCGACGAAAGCTGGACGTTGACCATCCCATCCCTGAGCAGTCGCGAGTTGTGGCTGGATCTGGACCTCGGTGCGGTGAAGCCCGGCGAGCACAAAATCAATCTCCGGCTTCAGGCACTCAATGGCGCGGGCGTGCTCAATGCGCCCACGCATCCGCACACCGTGCCGCCGCCGGAAACCACGGTTGAGATTGCGCTCCACATCCCGGCGTTCGCCATGGTGCCGGCGGGCGAGTTCCGCCTTTGCACCTGGGCCGCGCCGGAGGAAGCGAACCTGCCCGACCTGCTCGCGCACGGAAACAACGTTTTCACCACTACACTTCCCGCACCGAAATACGACACGCAAGGCCCACTCACCGGATCGGATTACAGCAAACTGGATCCGGTGCTGGGCCGGTTGCACGGAAAAGACGTCGTGCTGCTGCTCCAAGGCTTTCCCCCCTTGCACGGTGAAGTCGGCAGCGACAGCTATCAGAAGGATCTAAAGAAGTTCCTCGCCGAACTCGTCACGCACCTCGCGGATGCAGGTTTTGACACGAACCATTTCGCGCTTTACCCCTACGACGAACCAGGCGGGGTCGGCTGGAGCGCGGTCAACCAGCTCGTCGCCTTTGGCAAGCAGGTGCGCCTGGCGAATCCCAGCGTCATGCTCTACATGGATGGCGGCGGCGAGTTGCCGATGTTTCAAGCGATGGCGCCGGTCATGGACATCTGGACGCCGAGCATTTACATGCTGGCCGAGAAGACGCCGTTGATGGACGTGGTGCGCAAGAACGGAAAGCATCTTTGGTCATACAACTGCGCGTATGCCTACAGCCGGCCCGTCGGTCCGAATCTCAAGAACATGAACCTCATCGGCGATTACCGCGCCGCGGCACTGCTGGCATTTCGGCACGAAGCCACGGGCATCGGCTTCTGGTGCTACAACCTCGGCGGCGATCCTTGGGGGCGTGTGGACCTGGAATACCAGTTGGTTTATCCGGGCCGCACCAAGCCCATCACCAGCCGTCGCTGGGAAGCCGTACGCGAAGGCATCGAAGATTACCGCATCCTCGCCGCGCTGCGAAAACTGATCGCCCCTGTCAGCAGCGTGAAGCCAAGCGACGCCGCCCGCGACCGGATCAAACATCTGCTCGAAGTCAGCCTGCCCGGCATGATTGACCAAAGCCTGGAGGAAATGACCCGCGGCTTGGGGCGCAGCGTGATTGACGCCAGCAACAACGACGCGACCATCGGTGCGTTCCGCCGGGAGATAATTGAATGTGTGAAAGCGGCAGCGGAAGCAGCTGACCGGTGAAGTTTCCGATCAAATTTCGTAACGATTATGTGGCGCACCTTCCTCCAGTTCCGCTCACGCCCAGCGCTGGCGGTGGTGGCTGGCATCCTTATGGCCACATCGCTGTCCGCCGCGACCATCAAGCCCCGTTACTACGGGCATGAAACGGTGCTGGACGAGCACGGCGTCATCGCGCCCTGGTATCGCGAGCTGAACGGCCAGTGTGAT
>JADLHS010000554.1 GCA_020848635.1 Limisphaerales bacterium | reverse complement strand
TTTTTCAAACATCAGGACGCAGCCGCGAAAATGGTTTGGCGCGACGCGGTGCATCACCGGTTCGTGCAGACTGGTGCCGATCTTCACCCCCGCAAAGCCCTGCAAGTCGAACGGGAAGCGCATGGTGGACTTGGGAACGGGAGGGAAGATCAGCCCCCATTGTCCACGGCTCGCCAGAATACTGCGCAGGCGCTCGGGCGACATCTGGTTCAAGCCCACTTGATAGACTTCAATGCCATAGCCCAGCTCCGCGGCCCGCTGGCGTGCCCCGCGCAGCAAGGGTTCGAGGCCTTTCGCGACGTCGCTTCTTTCCGTCCCCCAAAGATCAATCCATGCAAGGTGGTGCGGGTCGGAGCGACGCCGGCGATGATGCAATTGCGCCATGAGGGTCGCGACCATGGGGTCGGGACGGTAGCCCAATTTCTCGGCCGCCGCGTGAATCTCCCGGCAACGCGCTTCCGAAATGCTAGGGTCGTGGCGCAACGCTTTGGACACCGTGGAGGTGGCTACCCCCACAGACTGGGCCACTTCTCGCATCGTAATGATCCTCTCAGTTGCCACGAAACGATATTCGCAAAGCGGCCCTTGGCTGGCAAGTCGGCAAGTGGCAAAGTTCCCATGAAAGCAAAACCGGATGTTAAACAGGCCGAACTTAATTGCGATTGGACTCCCGGCGGCGAGAGACATGGTCTTTCGCCGTTGGTTGCGGGTCTGTTTCTCGGCGGTTTTCGCACAAACCTAAACCTCAACCAAACCTCAAACCCACCGCGGCAGGCGGAAACCAAAAAACAACACGTATGAACAAGAGAATCCTATGGGCCAGCGCCTTGGCGCTGGCGGCAACCTTCACCCCCCAGATCAATGCCTTGGCGGATGCCACCAACCTGATTGTCATCACTCAGCGCCGGCAATCAGACCCGACGGTCAGTCGCACCGACCTTGATGACAGGCGGGGGCCGGGCATGGTTTCGCCGGGTGACATGGCATTGCATCTCTATCTCGGGGACAACGGCTATTCGTGCCGCTATATCCCCATAACCGAGCTGGATGCCGGCTTCGCCAATCCCTTCACCGGCAACCTTGGCAATCCTGCGGCGTTCCTCGCCAACACGAATTATTTCAACGCCAAACTGTTGTTTCTTACTGGTGCTGCCAGTTCGGCCGACAACCCGAATCTGACGAGTTTCAACGTGCCCACATTGGTGGGTGAAGCGGGACTGCTAGGCAACGGGGCTGCTGGCTCGGTCTTCTTATACACCACCGATGCCGGCACCGGCTTTCCCCGGAATATTGACATCAACGGTGCCACTGGGAACCCGTGGGGCGATTACATGACCGTGACGGCGGCGGGGAAACTCCACCCGATCTTTCAGGGCATTCCGCTGGATGCGCAGGACCGCGTCAAAATGGTTCGAGCCCCCTATCCAGAGGAGGAACTGCACCGTCCGCCGAACGCTGTGGATGGCAAGCCGAATTTCGAGTATTACTGGTTGTTCACCACGGCGCCTCCAGCTACGGGCACGGAGATCTTGGCCGTGATGTCCGATAACACCAATGCTTCGTGCCTTGCCGTTGCGGATGTTGGCGCGGTGCTGGCGGACAGTTCGGCCAATGGCCGGCGTTTGGTGCATTTGCCGTGGACGACGGAAAGCACTGGCAAGTCCCGCCGAACTTTCAATTCCATGAGCGACCTGGGCAAGGTGATCACCCTGCGGGCCGCGAAGTGGGCCATGGGCGAGACGCTCACGCCGTATGTGCCGTTGGGCGTGATCCAGACCTCGCAGGTCAGCCCCAACAAAATCAAACTCGAATGGATGGGTGATGCCACGAAAAACTATAAAGTTCTCGGCACCGCCGACCTTGCAACGCCGGCCAACCAGTGGCAGACCGTGGTGCAGGATATTCCGGGTACTAATGGCAACACCTCGGTCAAGCTCGATATCTCTAACGGACCGCAGTTTGCGTTCTTTCGGGTCACGCCCGTGCCGTGATTGACGTGCCGGGTGAGCAGTCCGCCGGCTTCTTGCGGCGGGCTGCTCACCGCGGCTTCAAACCAAGAACCATCAACCGATATAAATATTAAAAATGAATGGAAATGAACTAAAACTTGGGAAGCGCGAATCTCCCCGCAAGTGCTTCACCCGAGCATTCACGCTGATCGAATTGTTGGTGGTCATTGCGATCATCGCCATCCTGGCGGCCATGCTGTTGCCCGCCTTGGCCAAAGCGAAGGAAAAAGCGAAGGCTATCAACTGTATCAGCAACCTTAAACAACTGGGCTTGGCCATGATCTTCTACGCCGAGGACAACAACGGGTTTGTTCCGCGAGGGTCGGACTCCGTGGATGGCCGGCCCTATTGGTATTACCTCACACCGCATGTGGGAGGACGTGCCACAAACGATTTTGATAAGGTCAAAATGTTTGTCTGCCCTAGTTATCCAGAAAAGAGACAATTGATTTGCTATGCCGTTAATAATTGGAGTTTCCGCACTCCGACCGATCTGAGCGGCGTTGACTACAATAAACCGACCAAAATCACCGCCGTGCAAAGACCGACCGATACAATTTACCTGCTGGACTATGAGTACTGGTCAGCCGCCCAGATCATCGACAATGCCACCAACGCCTTAGCGAATACCATCATTGATATTTGGAGCAACAACCACCTGCCCGTGCATCCCATAACCAAGGTGAACAATAACGGAAACCGGGTGGCGCGGGCCCGGCATAGTGCGGGTGCCAACGCCTTGTTTTTCGACGGCCACGCGGCCTACAAGAGCGCCAAGTCAATCATCACGGATGACTTCCGCGAACAGCGGTAAGCTAGTTGGTTCTGACATGGAGCCGAAAAGCCGTTGGATAAATGGCAAATCTAACAGCAGTAAACACGCAAAAGCCGACTGCTTTTTAGCTGCTGGCTTT
>JADLHS010000553.1 GCA_020848635.1 Limisphaerales bacterium | reverse complement strand
CCAATAAGTTTGTGGCTTCGGCATGAAGATCAACGGCAGGACCGATGTTCGTTGTGGGATAGATCAATCCATTCCAGCAAATCGCGAAGCGCTGTGTCTGATCGGATGTTTCCGGCAGAACCCAGCCACGCGTGGCCCGCGCCAATGGTTTTCGCTCCGGCTCCGCCCCGCCGCCGCGCCAGAGTGATTCGCCCGCACCCCATAGCCCACTGACGGTCACTTCGATCTCGCGATACTCGCAACCGCGCGGATCCGGGAAGCCCTGCTCGAACAGGGTGGTCAGCGCCGAGAGTAGATTGGTGGGCACGTTCGCGGGTGAGGTCCAGTGGGCGTGTTGTTGCGGCGGCGGCGGAAGGCGAAAGGATTGCCCGGCTGCCTGAGCGGCCACAAGGAATGCCAGAATGATGGGGCCAAGGCCGGCGTTCATGCGTTGCCGTTCTAGCTCCAATTCGCACGAGTGACAATAGAAATCATGGACGTTGACAGACCTCCGCCCGGCTTGTTATCAGGTCGGGGTGGTTTTCAAGGAAACGTTGCTTCCGGTGGGTTTCCAAATCGCCGCGCTTTTCGGCATGATTCTGTTTTACCAATCGTCGCCGGCCGCCCTGCCGCCGGGGCTGGAGCCGCAAGTGCAGGAAGCCTTCTTCCAAGCCATGCTGGCAAACGACACGAATACGGCCCTGAAGCTTCTGTCGGTCAATACTAATTTGGCGCACGCCCCGCATCACAGTAACAAGCTTCCGTTGCTGGTGGCCACTTCCCAAGGCCACTTGGAAATCGTGGAACTATTGCTGAAGCTCGGCGCGGACGTGAACGCGGAAGGCGACACCTGGAACACCGGTAACAAGCGACTGACCGCACTCGACGTTGCGATTTGGTACAATCATCCCTCCATCTGCAAACGGCTGTTGGCAGCCCGGCCCGATCTGAACCATCTCAGCCCGTGGGACGGCAGCGCGTTACACATGGCCTTCGCTTACAAGCGGGACGAAATGGCCGGCTGGCTGCTGGATCAGGGCGCCGATCCGTTTCTGGTCGGAGGCAGCCCTTACCGAAAGATCACGCCATTTGAGTTGGCCATCACCCAAGGTGACGGCAAACTGGTTCCACGCATGTTGGCGGATGAACGCCAGCGCCATCGCGTGGAGCAATTCCTCAGTGCGAATGGCGCGGGTTTGCTCACGGCGGCTGCCTTGCGCGGCCAGGTGGAGGCCCTCGATGCCTTGCTGCAAGCCGGTGTGACCGCAGAGCAAACCACCGCCGACAACCGCACCCTCATGCAAGCGGTGGCGCTGGCTTCCGCCACGGCCCCCCGGTCTCCGAGCGATTCCGCCGAACGCTGGTCGCGGATTCGTGACCGGCTGCAAAAAGCCGGCGCGGATTACGACGTGTTGGCCGCGACGGGCTTCGGCGATCTCGACACCGCCCGCCGACTCCTAGCCGCGGACAAAAGTGTGGTTCGCGCCACCGATCACGGGGGCGACACCGCCTTGCACTGGGCCGTGCGCACCGACCGGCTGCCGCTGACTTCCTTCTGGCTGGAGGCCGGAGTAGCGCCCACCGCGACGAACTTCGCCGGTCAAACCGCGCTCCACCTGGCCGCCGCGCAGGGTTTGGCCGGGCACGTCACGCGGCTGATTGCGGCCCGGTCGCCGACGGACGTAAGCGATACGAATGGGTGGACGCCGCTAAATGCCGCGATTGAGGCTAGACAACCGGCAACAATCCGTCTGTTGCTTAACACCAACCAGACCGACACAACGGCTGCCCGCGGGATTGCCATATCCCTCCACGAAGCTGCCGCGAGCGGAAACATCGTTGCGCTGGCGGCGCTGGTGAACGCGACCAACATTGAGGCTCGGAACGAGCTCGGCTGCACACCATTTCATCTCGCCATGCAAAACGGACAACTCGGCGCCGCCGCGCTGTTGCTGGACCGGGGCGCCGACGTCAACGCGCGCGACCCGGAAGGCAAAACTGCGCTGCTTCAGATCATCGGCAAGTGGGGCTATTCGATTCTGGGACTACCCTCGGCGGGTTGGTTCGCTCGCCGGAATCAAACCAGCGAAAAAGCGGCGCACCTGAGTGCCCGGACCGAGAAAGCCGACGACGGATGGTCGCGAAGTCTGGTTCAGGCCACCGGATTTCTCCTGGCCAGCGGGGCGGATGGGTCGGCCACGAACCAAGCGGGGAAATCCGCCATGCAACTCGCAATGGAATCTCCCCCTTCCGCATTTCTCAGGGAACGAACTGAGCTACTGAAGTTGCTTGGCCGCTCCGGCGCAGACCTGGACGAACGGGACGAGTATGGCGATACCGCGCTGCATCGCGCCGCGCGCGAATACAGCGACGAGCATGTTACAGAACTTATCGCCGGCGGGACAAGCCTGAACGCGACCAATCGGCTGGGGCGCACACCGCTCCACGCGTCGGTGGAAAAACTTGGCGGCTGGGGCGCTGAACCGATTGAAGCGCTGCTGAGGGCCAAGCCCGACGTCAACGCGCAAGACCACGCGGGGCTCACGCCGCTCCACGTCCTGGCCATGTCGGAAAGCTATTACAAAAGGGAAGCCACCCGGGCATTGCTGGAGGCCGGAGCGGACCCAAAAATTCGTGACCGACGCGGACGCACCGTAATGCATCTATTGTTGGCCGGGAAATGGCCCTGGGACAACGCCGAGCAATGTATTGCGCTGCTGGCGGCCGGCGGCCTCGATGTGGCGGCGGCGGACGACCAGGGAAGAACCCTGCTCCATTATCTAGCCGCAGTGGGGCATGGCAGCCCGATGTTCTTTATCCGCAACCTCACAAACCAAGTTTCCTTGCCCAATTTTGACGTCAACGCCGCCGACCGCGACGGGAATACGGCGTTGCATCTGGCCGCGCGGCATGGCACGGCGGACGTGTTTGAATGGCTTTGCCAGCAAGGCGCCAAGCTCGATCTTACGAATGCTGCCGGGGAAACCCCGCGCCTGCTCGCGTCGAGCAACCGCGATCGCTTCACACGTTTTCGCCTGCCGCCCAGCGAGGACATTTTCGCCGCCGCGCAACGAGGTGATCTCGAAACTCTCCGCCGTTTGACGACCACCGACGCCCGCCTCGTCCAGACGATTAACCAATCGGGGGAAACTCCCTTGCGCGTCGCGGCCCGCAACCACCAGACCAATGCGGTCACGTTGCTGCTTGAACACGGCGCCGCTTGGGACGAAATCTCCGCCGCGCGGCTGGGTCGGGCCGCCGTGCTCCGGGAGATTCTCGTCCGCCGGCCCGAGGTGATCACCAACACCGTGTACGGCACACCGCTCACACACCTCGTGACGGAATCCGATGACGTGACCACCCTCAAAGTGCTGCTCGCCGCCGGCGCGGCGGTGAATGGGAGCGATCCGACGGGGCTTTCCGTGTTGGGCGCGGCGCGGTTGAGACACTGTGGCGACATGATCAAGGCCTTGCGGGCGCGGGGTGCGACGGAAAATATTTTTGACGCGATCCGGCTCGATTTGCCGGATACCGCTGCGGCTTTGATCGCGCGCAAACGCTCGCTGAGCCAGGCCCCCAACGCGCAGGGGTTCATGCCGCTACATCTGGCCGCCGCGTTTGACCGCGAACAAATCCTCCGCCTGCTCCTCGACGACCACGTTCCCCCGGACCTTCGCCATGAACGCAGCGGAGTCACGGCGCTGCATGTAGCGGCCGTCTGTCACCGCACAAACGCCGCCGCGCAGCTCCTTCAAGCGAAGGCGGCGGCGGAATCGGTGGATTTTGCCGGTTTTGCACCGCTCCACTACGCGGCCGCTTGCGGCTCAGCGGACGTGGCGGCAGTGCTGCTACGCCACGGCGCCCAGCCCAATATGATCACAAAACCCGCGACCAGAGGTACCGACCCTATGTGGCGCCGCTTTCCGGCCCAAAGCACCGCACTACATCTGGCGGCGCTCGCTGGCCAAGCAGACGTAATTGAGATTTTGTTGCGAGCAGGCGCGAACGTGAACGCCACCAATGCCGATGGTCTGACGCCGCTGGACATGACGCAGCAGCCGGGTCGGATCGTCCCGGGCTTCGCACTTCAAATGACGTTTGTGCAAATGAACGCGCCCGGTTTGACCAATCGGGTGGCGCGCGTTCCGATGCCGCCGCAAACCCAAACCGCCGCGCGGCTGCTCGAACAGGCCGGCGCCAGGTCTAGGCAACCCGCACGGTCAGGTTGGCCGCGCTAGCCGCAAACTCGACATCCGCCGCGCGACTGTTTAGTTTCCCCCCGTGAATTTTCTGGTCACCGGCGGTGCGGGTTTTATTGGTTCCCACGTGTGCGAGCGTTTGCTCGGCGCGGGCCATGCCGTTTGGGCCTACGATGACCTTAACAACTTTTACGATCCGCAAATCAAACGCCGCAATCTGCGGAACATTCAATCGCTGGCGAAGCCGTTTGAGTTCGTCCATGGCGACCTGGTGGATCGGGTGGCGTTGGAGGATTTGATTGCGAGCGTGAAGTTCGATCAAGTAATCCATCTCGCGGCGCGCGCGGGCGTTCGCCCCAGTCTTGCCGAACCAGCGCTCTACCAGCGCGTCAACGTTGAAGGCACGGTGAACGTCCTCGAAGCCGCCCGCTTGCACGGCGTGAAAAAGATCACCCTCGCGTCGTCATCATCGGTCTATGGGGTGAACGCCAAAGTACCGTTCAGCGAGAGTGATCCCATTTTCTCCGCCATCTCGCCTTATGCCGCCAGCAAGCTCGCGTGCGAAGCGCTCGGCCATGTCTATCATCACATCTACGGACTCGATGTGGCGATGCTCCGCTTCTTCACCGTCTATGGCCCGCGGCAACGGCCGGATCTGGCGATTCACAAATTCGCCCAACTCATCAGTGACGGGAAACCCATCCCCGTATTCGGCGATAGCCGCACCGCACGCGATTACACCTATATCACGGACATCGTGGACGGCGTGATCGCCTGCACGCAAAAGACATTCGGCTTTGAGATTTTTAACCTGGGCGAATCCCAGACCGTAACGTTGAGCCAGTTGATTGCGCTCCTGGAAGAAGCCCTGGGCCAACCGGCCATTCTCGACCGCCAACCGATTCAGCCGGGCGACGTACCAATCACCTTCGCTGATATTTCCAAGGCCCGCGAGAGATTGGGCTACCAGCCGCGCGTAAAGATTGCCGACGGCATCCCTTTGTTTGTAGATTGGTTTCGGCAGAACAACCCATAGAATACCGCCATGAATCAAGCCGGAATCATCTCCCGCCCCAACTTGAAAGACGCGCTCGCCGTCTGGAACCAACTACTCGCCGCCACGGGCCACGCGACGGACTTGCTGTGGATTTTCGAGGAGAACCTGTGCTTCGAGAAACGCCCGGATCTGCCCGGCGGGCTTCACATCGGTTTTCAAACCCGCTTTGCCCCCGTGCCGCCGGACGCCCTCGAAATCGCCTACGAACATTTCTGCGAGTCGGACGCGCGCCTCGTGTTCTACCGCCTCGGCGAGAGCAAAGGCCGATCCGTCTGCGTCTTGCTTGGCGATGCCTGGTTCGACGAAAAGCAGGAAAGCGATGGCTTCGTGCGGCGCAACGAGTGGGGCTTTTCCTTTCACCCCGGCCAGAGGATCGAGATTGAGGAAGTCAACGACATGCGCCGCTGGATTCGGCGCATTCGCCGGGAGCGCCCGCTGCATGACGTGGATTTCTGCATGACCCTCGCCGCCGTGGACGAAATTCAGGTCCATGGCCGCGTGCTGTCCGCGGGCGAGCGCTACTCGGAGTCCATGCTCGGCCAACTGCGGCGCATTTTCTCGCACGCAAATTGACCGGGCTGGTTCCAGCTCGTTAATGCCGCCCGGCGCCGAGCTTGGGCAAGGTAGGTCGGGGGGGACTGTAAATCCACCCCTGTTTGCAAGCCGTTCAGCCGCCAACCCCGGCGTATTCCTCGTCCTGCTTGAGATTGCGACCCATCAGGACGTATTCGTGCGTTACCGCTTTCATGTCGAGCACGTAATCGTCAACGCGCATCAACTCGTTGAAGCCCAGTTGCGCCAGCACCTGCAATGCAATCTTGCGTTCGCCGTTCACCTCCGCCTCCAGCCGGCGCAGGCCACAATGGCGCGCGAGGTGGATCAACTCCGTCAACAGCACCTTCGACACGTCGCGTCCGCGATACTCCGGATGCGTCAGCAGCGTGATCAAGCCGATATGCCGTTTCCAGCCACCACCGCGTTGGTGCAAGGTCGCCTCCCCGATCACCTTTTTGCCGTGCAACATGAGCAGCGGCAGATTGCGCTCGAAATCCGGCTGGCGACACCATTGCCGGAACAACGTACGATCCGTGATGGGTTGCTTGACGAACAGCCGTTCCTCTTCCGGCACGAACAGGAAGAATTTTTGCAGCCGCAAATCATCGCGACGGTTGAGCGGACGGACCACCACCGGGGTGGCGTCGCGCAGTTTGGTTTGGAGCGGATATTTGTCGAGCGCGTCTTCAAGTAGCATAGTTTGACCCTTTCTTGCTGAGGGTTTAACAGGAACGCCGATGGTGGGGAAGCTGAGAATTGGCAATCACTCACCCGGAATTGCCTGCCCCCTCTGGCCCTTCCGTGGATAAACCGTCCGCCTTCGTTGCCCCCTCGGCTTGGTATTGGTCTGCCGGGACAGACTAATCCTTCCAGGGCGCCACCACCTGATTTGACAAAGAAAAGAAGCGCCCGGTCTTGGCGCGTCCTCCGTAAATCTATTGCCGCAGGTAGTTCAGCACCCTCAACAAACACCCGCCGGGATTGTTTCACAATCCGCCAAGGTCGGGTAGTCTGTATAACCTCTCGCTCCGTCCGCATAAAACGTGGATGAGTCTGGCGTGTTGAGCGGTGCGTTCTGGGCGAACCTTTTCGGAAGATCAGGATTGGCAATGAATGCCTTGCCGAACGCGATGGCATCCGCTTCGCCGGTTTGGAGCAGTTGTTCAGCGCTCTCGCGGGTGTGGGCTTCATTGGCCACATAAACCCCGCCAAATTGTTTCTTCAACTCCGGCCCGAGGCGGATCGCCCCGACTGATTCACGGGCGCAGATGAACGCGATCTTGCGCCGGCCCAATTCGCGGGCGACGTATCCGAACGTGGCAGCCAGATTGGAATCGCCCATGTCATGCGCATCACCGCGTGGCGCGAGGTGCATGCCCACCCGGATCGCGCCCCAAACGGAAATCACGGCATCGGTGACTTCGAGCATCAGCCGGGCGCGATTTTCAACCGGCCCGCCGTATTCGTCCGTGCGCTTGTTCGTGCTGTCTTGGAGGAATTGATCGAGCAGATAACCGTTTGCGCCATGGATCTCCACGCCGTCAAAACCCGCCGCGAGCGCGTTCACCGCGCCCTGCCGATACGATTCGATGATGCCCGGAATCTCGATCGCCTCGAGCGCGCGTGGTGTGACGAACGACTTGTGTGGGCGGATCAAGCTCACATGGCCCTTCGGTGCGATGGCGCTGGGCGCGACCGGCAAAGCGCCGTCGAGATACGACGGATCGGAAACGCGCCCGACGTGCCAGAGTTGCAGAAACATTTTCCCGCCGGCTTCATGAACGGCAGCGGTGATCTGCTTCCATCCTGCCGTCTGTTCCGGCGACCAGATGCCCGGCGTGTTCGGATAACCCACACCCATGGGCGAGACGGAGGTGGCCTCGCTGAGGATGAGTCCGGCGGACGCGCGTTGGACGTAATCATCACGCATCAAGGCGTTCGGTACGCGCCCCGTGCTGGCGCGGCAACGCGTGAGCGGTGCCATAAAAATCCGGTTGGGCAGGTGCAGTTCGCCGAGGGAAAGAGGTTCGAGCAGTGTCAGTTTGTCAGGCATCAGGCGCAAAGAATACGGATAATTTGAATTCTTGCAAACATGCGGCCCCGAATTTGTTTAAAGCGGGGGCCGTTGAAGATCTCCGCCTGCACCACCTTCCGACCTTTGCCGAGCGAATCCTTAAGCGTGCCGGCCATCGCGGCCACGCGCCGGTCGTAAGTGCCGAGCCGTTCGCGCAGGCGTTCCACCGACCGCGT
>JADLHS010000552.1 GCA_020848635.1 Limisphaerales bacterium | reverse complement strand
TGAATCGGGAAAGATACCCAATGGCACGAACCAAATTAACCATGCGTCAAATTCACGAGATCCTGCGACTCAAACATCAAAACCATTTGTCGATCCGGGAGATTGCCCGGAGTTGCGGTCTGCCCACCAGCACGGTGGGCGATTACCTCAAGCGGGCGGAGGCGGCGGGCCTCACCTGGCCGCTGCCGGAGGGTCAGGGGGAAAAGGAGTTGCTCCAGTTGCTGATTGCTCATCCGGCGCCCGAACCGGCGGGGTGCCCGGCGCTGCCCGACTGGCCTTACATCCACAAAGAACTCGCCCGAAAGGCGGTGACGCTGTTGCTGCTGTGGCAGGAATACCGCCAGGCGCAACCGGAGGGTTATGGGTACAGTCGCTTCTGCGAACTGTATCAGCGCTGGGCCGGCACCTTGGACCCGGTGCTGCGGCAGGTGCATCTGCCGGGTGAAAAAATGTTCGTGGACTGGGCCGGCCAAACGGTGCCGATCCACAATGATCGGGACGGCAGCGTTTCGAAGGCGCACCTGTTTGTGGCCGTGCTGGGGGCCAGCAACAAGACTTACGTGGAAGCCTTCGAGCATGAACAACTGGCGGCCTGGCTCAGCGGCCACTGCCACGCGTATGCGTTTTTTCAGGGCGTCGCACGGGTCACGGTGCCCGACAATCTTAAGACCGGGGTGATTCGTCCTTGTCGCTATGAACCGCTGCTGCACCGCAGTTATCAGGAAATGGCCGAGCATTACGGCACCGTGATCATTCCGGCGCGGATAAAAAAACCGCGGGACAAGGCCAAGGCCGAGGTCGGGGTCCAGATCGCGGAGCGGCAGATTTTGGCGGTGCTGCGCGATCAGCGTTTTTTCAGCGTGGGCCAGTTGAACGTGGCGATCCGCCCGCTGCTGACCAAGCTTAACGAGCAGCCCTTTCAAAAGCTGGAAGGCTCGCGCAACAGTTGGTTTGAGACGCTGGAAAAAGACCGGCTCCTGCCGCTGCCGGCCACGGCCTTTGAACTGGCTGACTGGTCGAAGGCCAAGGTCAACATTGATTATCACGTAGCCGTGGACAAGCACTTCTACAGCGCGCCGCATCCGTTCATTCACCAGCAGCTCGACGTGCGTTTGACCGACCAAACTGTGGAGTTGTTTGCGCAGGGCAAACGCGTGGCGGCCCACCGGCGCAGCCGGCTGCCGGGCCGCTTCACGACGTTGGCGGAACACCGGCCCAAGTCCCATCAACGCTATCTGGAATGGACTCCCAGCCGCATCCTCGAGTGGGTCAAAACCATCGGCCCGGATTGCGCCAGGGTCGTGGAAAAAATCATGGCGGACCGGCCGCATCCCGAACAAGGCTTTCGCTCCGCGTTGGGAATCATCCGCCTGGGCAAAGCCGTCGGCCACAGCCGCCTGGAAGCCGCTTGCCGGCGCGCGCTGCACTTCGACGCCTGTTCCTATGCCAGCCTCAAATCCATTCTCGAAAACAACCTCGAAGCCCAACCCCTGGAGCAGGAATTACCCTTGCCCAGCCCGAACCACGAAAATTTGCGCGGCGCCCCTTACTACCACTAACCCCAAAAACAAATCGTATGCTTTTTACTCAAACGCTGGAAAAACTTCAGGCGTTGCGGCTGGAGGGAATGGTCCAATCCCTCGAAGAACAACGCCAGCAGAACGACATCGTCTCGTTGAGCTTTGAAGACCGGCTAGCGCTCCTGGTCGAACGACAGTGGCTCTGGAAGGAGAACCGCGGTCTGGCCATTCGCTTGCGGAACGCGCAAATTAAAATCAGCGCCAGTCTGGAGGATCTGGATTACCGCAGCTCCCGCGGCTTGAAGCGGGCGCAGATCGAGCAGCTGCGCGCCTCCCACTGGGTCAAAGAGCACCGTAATTGCCTCATCACCGGTCCGACCGGTTCCGGCAAAACTTATCTGGCCTGTGCCGTGGGCCATCAGGCGTGTCGCGACGGCGCGGGCACCCGTTACTTCTACGCGCCCAAATTCTTTCGGACGCTGGAAACGGCCCGCGCCGACGGGAGCCTCTTGCCCTTGCTCAAGAAGCTGGCCCGCGCTCCTCTGATCATCGTGGATGACTTGGGCATTGTCAGCGTGCCGGGGAAATTATACCGCGAGTTCCTGGAGGTGCTGGACGACCGCCAAGGCCAGGGCGCCACGCTCATCACCAGCCAGTTCCCGGTCAGCCAGTGGCACGAAGTCATTGCCGATGCCACCGTGGCCGATGCCATTCTGGATCGGCTGGTGCACAACGCCTACCGGATCGAACTCAAAGGCGAGTCCCTGCGCAAAGGCAAAACTCCTTCGGAAAATGAAACCTAAAGTTCGCGCGCCACAGGCGCGCCTATTCGGGCGGGCGGGTGAGTCCGTTACGCGTGGCGACCGGCGGGAACGCGAACTGGAGTTCGGGAGTCCGTCCCCGCCGCTCACCGCCCGCCCGAATAGACGGCGCGACGGTGCGCACGGGTTGACGGTCAGACCGTCGCCCCTCGGCGGGGCTCCGAACGGGCACGAAAACCGAGGCAAAATCTTGACTCCTGTCGGACACCCCTTTAAGACTCACTCAGAGCGTCGCTTCGCTCCGACAACTGTCCGACAGCCCCGGAACAGTGTCCGATATGGATTGGAACAGGTGTCCGATATCATCGGAATCCGCAGCACCAACCATCTTATGGGAGTGGGGCTGTCTTTCCAGAATTGGAGTCTTGATAATGAGGACAAATTCCCGATGCAGGTTTCCGCAACCAACGGTGGCGCAATGGAGCAAGCTCAACTTGGATCGGCTTATGCCATCTTCCTGGTTTT
>JADLHS010000696.1 GCA_020848635.1 Limisphaerales bacterium | reverse complement strand
CCACAGTGCTGCAAGCTTCATACTGACCCTGATCTCTTCCAATACGTTTGGTGGTGTTTTGTGGTTTGTACTCATTTTTATCTCCTTGTTTGATTATTCAGATTCGAACCATACGACAGAAAGCAAGGGCATCCCCGCATTATTAGTACGGTTGGCTGAGCGATTGAAACACTACTTCTGCAAGAGGTCTAGTTGTTTTTGCTAGCAGCGAACTATGCAAACAGTGTAGCAGTTGCCCAGGGTCGGTGTATAGACACTTTCGTGTTTAACGAGGTGTTGTTTTTCGTTTGAGCGTGTGAGGGTGTGTAGATACTTTGGTGTTGGGGAGGGGATTCAAAGGGCGTAGGTGCGATTTCCATTTGATTGGTGACAGCGCTCAATCATAACTGCCAACGTGGTCTGTCGTCAATTGGACAATTTAAGTAACTGCTAACCCCACCCTAACCCTCCCCAAGACAGGGAGGGAACCGTGAAGGGTAAGATAAAGTTTATTGCGCTTGTTCAACAAACTTTATCCTTCCCGTGACAGTCCCCTCCTTAATTAGGGGAGGGTTAGGGTGGGGTGCCTTGGTAGTTACAATTTATTTTAAAACGGGCACAAGTTAAACCTTATTACACGCTATTAATAGGATATTCCTTCATGATGTCTGGTTATTATCGCTTCCCAACAATCTATCAGGAGACGATTGTCTTTGTCTCTGAAGACGATCTCTGGAGTGTGCCGCTCCAGGGGGGTATTGCCCGGCGCTTAACAAGTAATCTGGGAGAGGTATCATCGCCGCACTTTTCG
The DNA here is from genome assembly GCA_020848635.1 of Limisphaerales bacterium. GTDB lineage: Bacteria > Verrucomicrobiota > Verrucomicrobiia > Limisphaerales > JADLHS01 > JADLHS01. The sequence goes on along the minus strand of JADLHS010000696.1, from coordinate 749 downwards.
CCAGATGGAAAATGGCTGGCATTTGTAGGTCGTGAAGAGGGCAACAACGAAGTCTATCTGATGGAAGCAGAAGGCGGATCCGCGCGCAGAGTGACCTTTCTCGGCTCAAGCTGCAATGTGCTCGGTTGGACGCCCGATGGCACGCAGATCGTCTTTAGCAGCAGCTATGGCCAACCCGCTGGACATGACCATGTGCTCTATACAATTCGCACCGACGCCAGCAATGGCGAAGTGAATCGCCTCCCCTATGGCGAAGCGCGCTCGATCACCTTTTCCAGCCAGGGGGGCATTGTGCTTGGACGCAACACCAAGGACATGGCACGCTGGAAGCGTTATCGTGGCGGCAGCGCAGGGCAGCTATGGATCGACCGCACGGGCAGCGGTCACTTTGAACGCTTTCTCAGCGATATGCCAGGCAATCTTTCCTCGCCAATGTGGGTTGCGGCACAGCCCGACAGCAACAAAAAGCGCCGCCGCAAAGCTGACCCAATCGAAGCCGAAGGGCGCATCTTCTTTGTTGGTGATCACGAAGGGGTTGGCAATCTCTACAGTTGCCGTGCCGATGGCTCGGATCAACGCCGCCACAGCGATCACGAGGATTTTTACACACGCCACCCCTCAACCGATGGCAAGCGCATCGTCTATCATGCCGGTGCCGATCTCTTTGTCTACGACATTGCCAACGACAGCAGCCAACGCGTAGAGGTGATCTATCACAGCCCGCGCGTGCAGCGCAATCGCAAGTTTGT
>JADLHS010000551.1 GCA_020848635.1 Limisphaerales bacterium | reverse complement strand
GTGGCATGTGCGGGCGACAATACGGTCCATGTTATTCAGACGCGGACATTGGAAGAAGAAGCGGTGCCCGCCAGTCCTGCGCGCCGGCTGTGGGACAAAACGCGCGAGATCATTTCGACTTCGCTCTATCCGCAGTCGCCGGAAGGCAGCACCCCCGACGCTGTGGCCGTGGCCGCGGATGGCCAGACATTATTCATCGCCAACGCCGACAACAACAGCGTGATGGTGGTGGATGTTTCCAATCCGAACACCTCCGTCGTCAACGGTTTCATTCCGGTTGGCTGGTATCCCACGGCCGTGGCGGTCAGTCCGGACGACCAGACCTTGTTCGTGGCCAACGGCAAGGGCTTGAGTTCGCGGGCCAACGTTCCTCCGCAACGACCCGAGCCCCGGAAGCTGCACAAGCCGCCGGCGTTTGATCACATTGGTCGGACGCTGCAGGGCGCCGTCTCGGTGATTCCGCGTCCGGACGCGGCGCAGATGGCGGCCTACACGGAGCAGGTTCGCCGCAATTCCCCGTACACCCCGCAGACGCTGCGGCGCGTGGGCATGAAGAGCAACAGTGTGATACCCGATGAAGTCGGCCAGTCGTGCCCGATCAAATTTGTGCTCTACATCATCAAAGAGAACCGCACGTACGATCAGGTGCTGGGCGCGTTCAAGGACGCCACAGGGCGGCCCGCTGGCAATGGCGATCCCAATTTGGTGATGTTTGGCGAGGACGTGACACCCAACCAGCATCAACTCGCCCGGGATTACGTGTTGCTCGACAATCTCTACTGCAATGGCGAGGTGAGCGTGGACGGTCACAGTTGGTGCGACGCCGCCATCGCCACGGATTTCAATCAGCGTTCCTGGATCATGTCGTATTCGAAGCATGGTCGGCTGCCCGGCAACGAGGAGATGGAGAATCCGGCGGCGGGTTATCTGTGGGACCTCTGTCAACGCCACGGGGTAAGCTACATGAATTATGGCGAAGGCGCCCAGCGCGTGGCCTCGGTCAATCGTGGCAAATGGACCGGCGAACGCGACATGGACCGAGTGCAATGCTGGATCGATGATTTGCACACGGCGGAAAAGACCGGCGAGCTGCCGCGGTTCACCATCATGTCGCTGGGGGAGAATCACACCCGCGGGACCACGCCTGGCGCGTTCACACCGGATGCATCGGTCGCCAGCAACGATATCGGCCTGGGCAAGATTGTCGAAGCCGCCACGCGCAGCCGGTTCTGGAAGGAGATGGCAATTTTCGTCATCGAGGACGACGCACAGAATGGCCCCGACCACGTGGACGCACATCGCACGGTGGGCTTTGTGATCAGTCCCTACTGCAAGCGTGGCATGGTGGACAGCACGCTCTACACGACCGCCAGCATGATTCGCACGATGGAGTTGATTCTGGGTCTGCCGCCGCTAACCCAATACGACGCGGGCGCGACCCCGATGTTTAATTGCTTCCGCAAAACCGCCAAACTCACCGCCTACCACCCGCTCAAGCCGAAGGTGGATTTGTTCGCGCGCAACACGGCGAAGTCGCCGTTCGCGCTGCAATCGCAGCAGATGGACTGGAGCGAATACGACCGGATTCCGGAGGACGAATTGAACCGCATTCTCTGGTGCGTCACGAAGGGGCCAAATGTGCCGTATCCGGCGCCGATCCACCGCGCTGTGTTCACGCAGCAGTAAACCCTCGGAGACTATCCACGCTAGTCACCCTCCATTATCCAGGCTTCGCTGAAGTGGGCGTGCTTGATGGATTCATTGGCGGGTTTGCCGGCGGCGTCCCGCTTCACATCGCTCTGCTTCTGATGATAGCTATAGCTGGCGTGCAACGTGCCGTCTTTCGCCTGGATGATGGATGGATAGTGGTAGGAACCGGCGCCCGCTTTTACATCCGCTTCCGAGTCACGTTCCAGGTACCGCTTCCATTTCCAGGTTTTGCCTTCGTCGTCCGAGAGCGTCACAGCGAGACGGTGGCGACCTTCCTCCAGATCGTTGTTGATCAGCAGCCAGCGTCCGCTGCGCAAGGCGATGATCTCGACCCCGGCGCCGGTGTCAACCCGGTCCGAGTCCACTACCGGACTCCACGTCACTCCGCGATCCCGGGACTCGCTCGTCGGCACGCGTTGGGGCGGGGGACCGTCATCGCGCATGTAGGCCACGAGCGTGCCATCCTGCTTGCGGATCAGACTGGGCTGGGAATTGGCGATGCTGACGAGCGGATCGCTGGTGAACCAGAATTTGCCCCAATCATCCGTTATGGCCATCAGACAAAAGTCAAAGCCGTCAGAATACAGCGGCACGATGAGCCGCTGGCCAGCCAGAACAAATGGATGAACGCGCGTCATCCATCCCAACCGGCACGAAAGTTTGTCCGGCAGGCGCGCCCGGTCCTTCTTGATCCACGCGTCGAATTCGTCGCGTTTCATCGCCGGGGGTGGGTTGGCGACGAGCGCATCCAGGGCCGCGTTCACCAAGGCCTGGAAGTTGGTGCCCGGCGTCACATGCAGCACGTCGCCCGAATCCCAACACGGGGGACCGGACTTCTGGTAACCCGATGAGATGCGATACTTGAGCAGCGCCGACTCCCAATGGTTGTCGAGAATGGTGGACCAGATGAGCCAAAGACGTTTTTGCGGATCAATGAACATGGCCGGGTTCGTGTCCGGGTAGCCCGGAGTGTCAGTCATCACGAACGGGCGGCTCCACTGGCGGTCACCCTTTCGCTGGCGCGCGCCAAACACCGCCACATCGTCAGCCGTGCGTTCGCCGGAGCCGTTATACCAGCAGACCAGCAGGTCGCCGTTCGGACATTCTACGATGCTCGAACCGTGGTTGTGCCAGTGCTCCAGTGGGAAGATGAGTTCGGATTTCAAAAAGGGGCGCTCCGGATGCTTCGATCCGGCGGTACTAATGAACGGAGTCGTCAGGCAGGCAAGCAAGGTCAAGTAACGGCGGATTTTCATAGTCATGATTCGGCAAGGTCGGAGCCAACCTAGCGAGGCCCGGCGCGGCGGAACAGGAAAAAAGTCGGCCCTTTCCGCCACTC
>JADLHS010000695.1 GCA_020848635.1 Limisphaerales bacterium | reverse complement strand
GTGCTGGCCAATGAGACGGATATTCTGCCCGATGAGTTTGTGCTTGATGCAGAATGCACGTTATCGATTTTGCCTCCGGTGTGTGGAGGTTAGCATGAGCGATATCCATGTATTTGTTGGAGAAAATCCGCTTGATATTTCGGCACTGATGCAAAAGGTACAAAGCGATGCTCATGGCGCCATTGATATTTTTGTGGGCACGGTGCGTAATACCCATGAAGGAAAAAGTGTCACGGGTATAAACTATGACGCACACGTAGAAATTGCCAAAAAAGTGTTCAAAGAGATTTGTGCCGAAAGCCAGGGACTATGGCCGAATACAAAATATGCCGTTTCTCATTTCAAGGGAGAACTTCCCGTAGGCGGCATCAGTATCGTGATTGCCGTCAGCTCCCCGCACAGGGCGGAAAGCTTCGAGGCTTGTCGGTATGTGATTGAAGAAATCAAAATTCGCGCACCCAGCTGGAAGCAGGAGCATTATATCGACGGGAAAAGCGCATGGCTGCCCGGTCATTCTCTGAATGAGGAAACCAAAGCAAATCAGAAATGTTGCGGAGGCCAGCATGGCTAAGAGACCAGCAATCGCGGGAATCGTTTTGGCTGGGGGGCGCTCCTCCCGCATGGGAAAAAACAAGGCTCTTCTGGACTATCACGGCAAACCCCTTCTGGAGCACATGATAGAAATTCTGCAAGAAAGCGGGATAGAGGATGTCTTCATTAGCGGATCCGTGGAAGGGTATGCGTGCCTTGAAGACAGGCAGCCTTACGCTGGCCCCGCCTGTGCTATACGGCATGTTTTGAAGCAAAAGCCAGGATACAAAGGATATCTTTTTGTGCCTGTCGATATGCCGCATCTGAATTCTGCTGTTTTGCAAGAACTGATTTCAAAGCCAGAAGGCGGTTATTTTATAGGCTGGCCTTTGCCTGTTTTTCTGACGTCCCCCATAACCATGAGCGAAGCCGCGTCCGTTCAGGAATTTATTGACGCGCAAGGAATATATCCCATGGAAATACCAGGCACTTTTGAAAAATTTCTAATGAACGCCAACACACCACAACAATGGGAGGAGGCTTTAGCAACATCATGAACGTAAAAATTTCGGAAGATTCTGTGACATTTAAAATCACTGAAGAAGAAATGAAACATCTCCTGACCGGATCCGCTCTGGAGAAAAAAACCTTTATAGGGCAGAGCGATTTTGTCATGGTCATTGACCCCAATTCCCATGAATCTTTTGAAGATTATAAAGAAGCGCCTCTCAAACTGATTTTGGATCGTGCTGAATCCTGTCTCATGCTTTGTACGACGGTGGATGAAATTAAAAAATTATCGGAGATGGGCAAAAGCCGGGAGGGGCTGTCAGCGCATATCGGCGGAATTGACATCTTTTTACAGGTGGATGTGCGCAAGGACAGCAGGCCCAGACAAGATAGGTAAAGAGATGTTTTTCCTGCCACTGGCCTTTTTTGTCACCGCCCTTCTTTATGCTTGCATCGGTTTTGGCGGCGGATCAACCTATAACGCGCTTTTGGTTCTGGGGGATACGGATTACAGAATTATTCCTCTTATTTCTCTGTTCTGCAATATTGTGGTTGTCTCTGGAGGGGTCTGGCATTTTTCACGGGAGAGGCATGTGCGGATATCCCGCATTGTTCCGTGGATCACGTTTTCTGTTCCTGCATCTTTTGCGGGTGGCCTCATCCCTGTGCCGGAAAGCGTTTTTACGGGTGTGCTGGGTTTTACACTTTTATTTTCGGGCATCAGGCTTTTGTGGCCAGAGAAAGAAGATCTTCTCCCTGGTCTAAGGGCGGTTTCAGATTATAAGTTTATGCCCGCGATTCTCGGATCCTCATTAGGACTTCTGGCCGGTATAACCGGGATCGGCGGCGGGATTTTTCTGGC
>JADLHS010000694.1 GCA_020848635.1 Limisphaerales bacterium | reverse complement strand
CCCGTCGCCTTCGTCGAGCAGGGTGCCGGCGTTGTCCTGGACACGTACCGGCAACCGCACCGTAGTGCCAGCGTCGGCCGTTTGCACCGCGATCGACAGCCGATCGGCGGCCACGCAGGGCAGCGACGCCCACAACGTCAGCAAGGCGGCAACGACGCGCACCTCAGGGCACCTTGATGGAACCGTCGCGCAGCTCGAGCCAGCCGTTGCCGATGCTTTCCTCGATGCTGCCATCGCGATTCGCGAGCAGGCTCGTGCCCGGGTCCAGTTGCAGACGGATGCGCGCACCGCTGGCCAGGCCGGGCGCAAGGCGCAGGCGCAGCTGCGCGACCATGCCCGTAGCATCGGTGGTCTGGCGCGGGCCGAACAGGCCTGCGTCGAGGCTGACCAGCCACGACGCGCCGTCCGCGGTCCGCGGGTTGACCTCGAACAGCGGCACCACGTTCGTCAGCAACCCGGCGCGCTCGATCTGCGCGCTCGTGACCGCGGTGCCCGGAAGGATGCGCACGCGCAATGCGATGCCCTGCACCTGCGCTTGCCGTGGCTGCTCGGGGCCTAGCGGCGTGCCGCGCCGATCCTGGATGCGGATCGGCACCAGCACCTCGCTCGCGCCGCGCGGCGCTTCGACGCGGTCGAGTTCGAGCACGCTCTGTGTCGGCCGTGCCGTGACAGGGGTTTCTGCATCGCCCGCGACCGCGGGCACTGTGGCGAATGCGCAGCACAGCGCAAGCGCGAGCCAGCGGGACCTTGTCATGACACGCCTCCCGTGGATACGACGGTCGGGATCGGACCGCCGCCGAAGAAGTAGTTGATCAGGAAGAAGATGTCGGTGACGGTGACGGCACCGTCGCCGTTGGCGTCGCCATCGCCGAGCGGCGCCGCGCCGTCGCCGAGCAGGAAGTTGATCAGGTAGAAGATGTCGGCGACATCGAGCGCCCCGTTGCCGTTGGCGTCGCCGGCGCGCGTCGAGAAGGCGACCAGGGCGCAGGCGCTCGATTCCTGGAAGGCCCGGTTCATCGCGCGCAGCTCGTAGCTGTGCACGGCGGCGGTGTCGTAGCCGCTGTCATCGAACTGGGTCGCGGACGCGGGCAGTTCCGCGGTCAGCCCGCCGTCGCGGTAGACGTGGAAGCGCCACAGCCCGGACTCTGGATCGCTGATCGGCGCCCAAGTCAGGCGCACGTGGTTCGCCACCGATGCCACGCTTGCACTCGGGCAGGGCGGTGGCGTCGGATCGGCCAGACAGCGATCGGTCTGGAAGTGGATGTCTTGGGTCTGCGGCGCGCGCCAGGCGAGCGCCAGCGTGGCACCGTCGTGCGCGGTGGCGATCGAGGCACTGG
>JADLHS010000550.1 GCA_020848635.1 Limisphaerales bacterium | reverse complement strand
ATTCGTCACCACGGCGCCGAGCTGGGCCAGGGCGTGTGGTTCGTATTCGACCGAGGTCTTGATCCAGCAGGCCGATCCAACCCGGACCATCAAGCCAGCCTGGTCGTACTGATGCACCGGGTGGAAACGGACTTTGGTCGTCATCGCAAAGTCCCCGGTAACTTCCGTGAACAGAAAATGGCCGTTATCCGCCCGGAAGCCGTAGTGCGTCTGCTGCCAGAAGTCGGTGGGTGCTGCGGGTTGCACCAACAGCGCGGGCAACGACGGATCCACCCTCCAGCTCGGCGGGGGATTCAGCCAGCGTAGCCGCGGATCAAGCGCAGCCTGATGGAAGCGCTCGTCGAGGATGCTGCTAGTTGGTTCTGGTCGTTGCATGTTGGTGTTGATTGTCCAGCGGACGAACCCTCATCCCCAGGCCTGATCACGATCAGCATGGTCCGCATGCGCTCCGCCTCGGGATGATGATTCAAGAGCCATGCTGTTGTCGCTTTTGCTTTGGGAACGTGAAGTCAAAGCCGATAATTTGCAACCTGATATTGGTCGCGGGCGGGTTGCTGCTGAAATCAACTGGGTGACTCGGTTTGTATCCGTGCCAAGCTTGCCAGGCACTCTGCGGTTGCGGCACACTGCCCTCATGGCCCGTTCAATTCGTCACGCCGCCCGATGGATAGGTTCGTTGCGGTCCTGTTTGGGCCTGGTGGCGTCCCTGACCCTGTTCGCGGGAACTGCTTCCGCCGGACAAGTCTTGCCGGTCAGAAGTTCGTCAGCAGTTGCCCCCGCTGTGCGCCATGTGAAGATTTTTGCGGTGTCGGGCCGCTTCGGAGGTTGGCCGGCAAATCATGGCGTGTGGTCCTGGGGCAACGAAATCCTCGTCGGGTTCAGCGCGGGTTACTACCAGGACCTCGGCCCCGAGCGCCACAACATTGATCGCGAGAAGGCGGAGGAGCATTTGCTCGCCCGAAGTCGAGATGGCGGGGAAACCTGGACGATCGAGAACCCGGCGGACCAAGGGGCGCTCATCCCGACGGGCAAAGCGTTGCATGGGATTGCGCCGCCGGGCCGGAAGGAAAAACCCTGGTCCGACTGCCCCGGCGATATTGAGTTTTCGCACCCTGACTTTGCGATGACCCTTCGCATGACCGACGTGCACACCGGGCCTTCGAGATTTTACTACTCCACTGATCGCGGCCATCAATGGGCCGGACCGTTTCGCCTCCCGTTGTTTGGTCAACACGGCATCGCCGCCCGCACCGATTACCTTGTCAACGGCCCGCGTGACTGTCTGGCGTTTCTGACGGCTTCGAAGCAGAACGGGCAGGAAGGCCGGCCTTTGTGTGTTCGGACTACCGATGGTGGGGGCACCTGGAAGTTCATCTCGTGGATCAATGAAGACCCGCAAGGCTACGCGATTATGCCATCAACCGTGCGGTTGGGCGAGCGGGAGTTGCTTACGGCCATTCGGTGCCGCGACGCTGCGAAGGCTTGGATCGAAACGTATCGTTCCCTCGACAACGGGGCGCATTGGAAACTCGACACCGTTCCGGCCCCTGATTTGGGCGAGGGGAATGCGCCGAGCATGATCCGGCTAAAGGACGCCCGCATCTGCCTGACGTACGGGCATCGCGCCCCACCCTACGGGATTCGCGCCCGCTTAAGCAACGACGGGGGGCGTCATTGGCTGCCGGAGATCATCCTGCGCGATGATGGCGGGGGTCGCGACCTTGGTTATCCGCGCACGGTGCAACGCCCGGACGGCAAGATCGCCACGATTTATTATTTCCACGACCAGCCCAAGGGGGATCGCTATATTGCAGCGACCATCTGGGAGCCGAACTGAAGCCCCGCGCCATGAACGTCAACGACCGCTCGCTTAACGAATGAAAGTCCGCCTTCCACCCCGCGACATCTTCCCGCGGTTCAACACCAAGGCGTCATCGCTTGCCCTTTTGATTTGGCTGAGCGCCAGCCTCCCGCCGGCGCTGGCCGAAAGAGCGGTCCGGACCAACCAGTTCGTGGCCACCCGTGCGAGCGAGGCGGGGATTTGGCAAGCGCACGCGCGCCGAAAACTTTTCGAGTTGATGATGGGTGGCGTGACGCCGAAGCGCGGCCCGCTCAATCCCAAAATCCTTCAACGCCGCGAATTGCCAGGAAGCCGCGACACCCTCGAAGAAGTGTCGTTGCAAAGCCTTCCGGATCGTCGTGTACATGCCTGGCTTGCCGTGCCCAGCAACCCACCAGGCAAGGTTGGAGCCGTGCTCACGTTGCATGGCCATGGCGGCACCGGCGGGGAAACGGTGCGCGGCGAGGGGCTGTATTGGTACGGGCGGGCGCTGGCTGAAAAGGGCTATTTGGTCATAGCACCAGACATTGGCTCGCACGAACTGCAGCATACGAATTGGACGCTCATGGGCGAACGCGTTTGGGATGCGCTGCGGTGTCTGGACTATCTCGAAACCCGGCCCGAAGTGGATCCAACACGCCTCGCCGTGGCGGGGCTTTCGCTCGGCGGCGAGACGACGATGTACGTCGCCGCGCTGGACGAACGCATCCAGGCCGCGTGCAGCAGCGGCTGGTTGACGACCGTCGCCAACATGAAGGATGGGCATTGTCCGTGTTGGAATTCTCCCGGGTT
>JADLHS010000549.1 GCA_020848635.1 Limisphaerales bacterium | reverse complement strand
GGGCGTCACACCAATTTAACCATGCCTGAAAAACCCATCGAACTCACCGAAGCCGAGTGGACGATCATTAAGGCCGTCTGGGACCGCGAGCCCTGCACCGCGCCGGCTATTCAGGAGCAACTCTTCCAACGCACCGCGTGGACTTACTCGACCGTCCGCACCTTGATGGATCGGATGGTCGCCAAGGGTTTGCTCGCCGCGGAGAAGAAGCGCAACCAGACGACCTACCGCACCGCCGTGACACGGGCCCAGGCCCAGCGCGGCGAATTGCTCTACGCGCTCAAACACGCCTTCAACGGCGCCCTCACGCCGCTGGTGCAGTGCCTGCTTGACACCAACGACGTCTCCCGCGCTGAACTCGATCAGATCAAGCAACTCATCGCCACCCATGAAAAGACGCGCGGCAAAGGCGGGAGGAAACCATGAACCCACTCTTGCAATGGCTGACCTCCCCGGAATGGACCCACGTTGTCGGCGCATTGCTTCATTCCCTCTGGCAGGGAGCAATTGTCGCTCTGGCTCTCGCCGTCCTGATGCGTCGGTTGGCGAACCCGGTGACGCGCTATCGTTGCGCCCTCGGCGCCCTCGGCCTGGTCTTCATTTCCGGCCTCGTCACTTGGGCGTTGTTTAATGCGCCAAAATCTGGGGCATTTTCCGCCAACCCTAACCTGGTCGTTGAATCCACCTTGGCGCCAGTTGCCACGGCTGCGCTAAATCCAGACTTCGCCGATATCATTGTTGCCTCGGGCACAAAGGTTTCCCCGCCTGAGCCAAAGTATTGGATTGCCGGGCTTGCGCTCGTCTGGATATTTGGTGCCGCGATAATGTTGCTGCGGGCCGGCATCAAAGTCGCCGGGGCGGAAAAGCTCCGCCGTTCCTGCCAACCCCTTCACGACGAGCGCATGGTCTTGCTGGTGACCGAAGCCCGTCGGGCCGTCGGGCTGGTGCGCCAAATTCGCGTGGCTGTCACCGACAAACTCACCTCGCCCGCCGTCGTGGGCGTGATTGTGCCGACGCTCATCCTACCACTTTCGCTGTTCACCGCGCTGACGCCGGAACAAATCCGTTTCATCCTGTTGCACGAACTGGCGCACATCCGGCGCGGCGATTATTTCGCGAACCTGTTTCAGCTCTTGGCCGAAGCATTGCTGTTCTTCAATCCGGCGGTCTGGTGGATCAGCCATCAAATCCGGCGTGAGCGGGAGGCGTGCTGCGATGCGCTCGCCATCGAATTGAGTGGCGCCCCGGCGGATTACGCGCGAACGCTCGTGCGGGTTGCTGAGAGCATTCTGCACCCTGCGTCCACGGCAGCGCTGGCGTTCGGCGAGGGACAACGCGAACCCTCCTCGCTAACAGACCGCGTGCAACGCCTCCTCGTCCCCGGCTACCGCCCTGCCCTGCGCCTGACTTGGCGGGCGATGTTGGCGTCAGTGATCGGGGGCGGAACGTTGCTGGTGCTTTCGGCAGTGGGCACAAGGAGCACCGTTGGGGCAATTCTATCTTCCAGAGAGATTGCGGCAGACGGAGTTTTGGAGCATTCGCGTAGTGAGAACTCTGACAGCAACAACACGTCAAGGCAGGCGCTGGAAACAATAAGAAGTTTCCTGACGGATGAGCAATTCCGTACCGTGGAGATAACGTCCAACTCAATTCCAAGAGTCACGGTTCACAACGACCATCCTTTCTGGAGTCTCGACGGTGACGCTAATGGTTACACCATCGCTACGGCCAAGAATCCAGCGACACCTGAGCTACTCTCCTGGCGCAATTTCAATGTCAATCTGAACGCCTTTTATGCCGCCGTGCGAAAATCAGCGGGACTGCCGGAAACAATGACTGGGACAAACCTGCGCGCCGCCATCCGCCCCTTCTTTGCCAAGGCGGCGGGCGTTAACTTGGATCTACAATCGGGCAGAGCATTTATCTTCAGCGATAGCCTGGGCGAGATAAAGGTTTACGCTACATTGCCGGAATTGGACGCCATTGAAGCCCTGCTACGACCGCTGACCGGCCCGCCTGTTATCACCCGCTTCTTCCATCTCGCTCCCGACTTTCTCGCAAAAGCGACGAACGGGTTGACCGCGGAAATCAGTTCGGTTTTTGTCACAAACCCGGCCGCCGGATTTCAAACTGTGCTTGAATCGATCGCCAGTAGCGATCCTCGACCGCCGTGGTTAATGTATGTCCAGGAGCGGGGATTTGTTGTGATGCGTGCAACGGAGGCTGATTTGGACAAATTTGAATCAACCATTAAGCCCCTCGTCGATTTAAGTTCTAGCGTCCCGTTTCGGACTGTGCCGGTATCATCCAGTGCCGTTGACCTCCCCACCCGCACATTCAAGGTGGGGCCTGTCGAACTGGCTCATGCCTTGGGGCGCGACGGGCCGGTGCAGGTGACCAATGCCGCCGCAATGGTGCAGGAACTCATGGTCAAAGCCGGCGTGGATCTAAAACCTCCGAAGACCGTGGTCTTCAAAGATTCGCTCGGTTTGCTGATGGTCCATGCCACCAAAGCTGAGCTTGATACGATTGAAGGATTTCTGGTCCAGGCGAATCAAGGGTCGGCTTTCGGGAAGTTGTCACCCGGTAACCCAGGCGAAGCAAAGGCGATGGTCCGCGTGCCCAAGGCGAATCTGGCAGGCCCGGTCGAGGAAAGTTCCACCAATCTTCTTCTCCGGGTTTATACGGTGGATGCCAAGGCGTTGGCGCAAGTGCTGGAGGCAGTCGGCACCGATGCGGGACCTGGCGCGAGGTCCACCAATGATGGTCGGACGTTGCTACCGGATATTCGGAAGCTGTTTGGCAGCTTGGGTGTGGATTTGCAGCCGCCGAAAACAGTTTTTTATAACGAACCCAAGGGGCAGTTGTTGGTTCGCGCCACGCAATCGGACTTCGAACAAATAGATCAGGTGGTGCAAGTGCTGAACGAACAGCCATCGCAGGTGAACCTTCGCGCCATGTTTGTGGAAGTTCCGGGCGATGGGAGCGGCGATATGTTTTTAGGCAATCTCATTTCGCCACCACCGCAATCGAAACGGAACGCGAGTGGTAAAAAAGGTGTAATTTCTGCCAGCGCATTTACCGGTTCAAACGTGTTCACCGGAATCCTCACGGAACCTCAATTCAAAGCGGTGCTCACGGCGCTGGAAGCACGTAAGGATGTTAAGATTCTGAGCCGGCAAAATGTCACCACCCTGAGCGGACGACAGGCACAAATGCAAACGGTCGAGATTCGCAGCATTGTCACCGGCATCGGCACAAACTTGACCCCGGGCGAAGCCAAGGGGAAGGTCAAAACCGAGCAGTTGCCGTTCGGCCCAGTGCTGGATGTGATTCCATACGTTTCCTCCGACGGTCACACGATTGAGATGACAGTGATTCCGACCGTCACTGATTTTTTGGGTTATGACGAACCTGAAAAAAACATTACCGACTATGCCAAGAGCAAAAACATGCCTACAGCTCTCCCGTTGCCCCGCTTCAGATTGCGTCAGGTAACGACCTCAGCAAATGTCTGGGATGGACAAACGCTCGT
>JADLHS010000548.1 GCA_020848635.1 Limisphaerales bacterium | reverse complement strand
CGAGTTCCATGATTGAAACTGACATTGAATTGCTGAAGGGGATTGCCAACCAGTTGCGCATCCACTCGATTTCCTCGACCACTGCCGCGGGCAGCGGCCATCCCACCTCGTGCTGCTCGGCGGCCGATGTGATGGCGGCGCTGTTTTTCGGCCATATGCGCTACGATGCAACGAATCCAAAATACTACAACAACGACCGGTTCATTCTGTCCAAAGGCCATGCTGCGCCCTTGCTCTATGCCGCCTGGGCCGAAGCCGGTTTGTTCCCGGTCGAAGACCTATTGAAACTCCGGCGCATTGACTCCGATCTGGAAGGCCATCCCACACCGCGCCTGGCCTTTGCGGACATAGCAACAGGTTCGCTTGGTCAGGGCTTGGGGGTCGGCGTTGGCATCGCGCTCGCCGGCCGGCTCGACCGACTGGACTACAATACTTACGTCCTGCTTGGCGACGGCGAAATCGCCGAAGGCGCCGTCTGGGAAGCCGCATCGCTCGCGGGCATCTATAAGCTCAAGAATCTCATCGCCATTGTGGACGTCAACCGCCTCGGCCAAAGCCAGCCCACCGCCTTCGGCCATGACATCGGCATTTATCGCAAGCGTTTCGAGGCGTTCGGCTGGCGCGTCGAGACGTTGGATGACGGCCACGATATTGAGGAAATTCTCGAAGTGCTCAGCGGCGTCGGCCTCAATGATCAACCCCTCTGCATTCTCGCCAAGACTTACAAGGGCGCCGGCGTCTCGTTCCTGCAGGACCAGGATAACTGGCATGGCAAACCCTTGAACAAGGAAGAAGCCGCGCGGGCCATCGCGGAGTTGCAACCCAGCGCCAAATCCGCCCGCGGCGTGGCGATTCCCGCACCGTCAGCCCTGCCCGCCCCCAACAACACCGCCCCGACCAGCTATCCCGCGCTCAGCTACAAGCTCGGGGATCTTATGGCCACCCGCGAAGCCTATGGGGTTGCGCTGGTGCGCATCGGCGAAACCGATCAGCGCGTCGTGGCAATGGACGGCGACACCAAGAATTCCACCTACGCAGAGAAGTTCTTCAAGAAGTTCCCGGAGCGCGCCACGGAGTGTTTTATCGCGGAACAAAACCTAGTGGCCGTCGCCGTTGGTTTTGGCACGCGCGGCAAAGTGCCGTTCGCTTCCACATTCGCGACGTTCTTCACCCGCGCGTTCGACCAAATCCGCGTCGCGGGCATTTCGATGGCGAACCTCAAGCTGGTCGGCTCGCACGTCGGCGTGAGCATCGGTGAGGATGGCCCGTCACAAATGGCGCTCGAAGACCTCGCCATGATGCGCGCCGTGATCGGCAGCGTGGTGCTCTATCCGAGCGACGCCGTAAGCACGGAGAAGCTGCTCGAAGTCATGGCGCAGCATCGAGGTATATTCTTCCTCCGCACTTCACGCCCAAAAACACCGGTAATTTACAAGAATGACGAACAGTTTCCCATCGGTGGCGCGAAGATTGTGCGCCAGAATGCCGGCGACAAAGTCACCGTGGTCGGCGCGGGGGTGACATTGCACGAAGCACTCAAAGCGGCTGACGCGCTCGCCAAAGAAGGTATCAGCATCACCGTGATTGACGCATACAGCATCAAACCCCTGGGCAAAGACGTCATCAAAGCCGCTGCGCAAAAGACCGGCAACTTGGTCGTCACGGTCGAAGACCATTACGCCGAAGGCGGCTTGGGCGACGCCGTCGCCGGCGAACTCAGTTGCGAGGGCGTGAAAGTCCACAAGCTGGCGGTGCGCGAACTCCCACGCTCGGGTAAAGCCGAAGAATTGCTGGCGAAGTTCGGTATTGATGCCTCTGCCATCGTCAAGAAGGTCAAGTCGCTCGTCTGACTTTATCCAGAGTTGAAACGTCGCTGGCATTGGTGTCAAATGACCCTATGACAGCCGGATTGTCGGGCTTTCAAAAGCGAGGAACGGGATGCCACTTGACCTGGCTGCTGTTCCTCGTTTTCTTTGTCGGGCAGATGGGCGTTGCAGCGGCGGAGTATTGTGCGGTTTGCAAAAGGGAGATCCGCGTAACCCTTTATACATGGGAAGACAAGGTCACCCACACCAAGCGTTTCCTTTGCGCGGATTGTGTGGAATTACCTGGTAACTGCTACCTATGCAGCCTGCCGGTGCTGAAGGACTTTACCACCCTGCCCGACGGACGGGTGATCTGTAAGCGGGATGTCAGCGCTGTCATCCTCGACGACACGCAGGCGGCCCAGATCTGTGCGAAGGTGAAGGAGGACTTGGATCGTCAATTCAGCCGGTTCCTCGCCCTTCCCGATACCAACGTAACCATACAGCTCATGGATCGTGTCAAGTTGCAGGAGCTCTTCATGATCATCGGCAAGGATTATCGGTGTCCCAACGCCGTAGGCTGCACCGAGACCAAAACAAATAATAGCCAGCGCGTCTTTGAAATCAGCATCCTCTCCGGCCAACCGCAGGAGGAGGTGATGACCACTTGCGTGCATGAATTTGCCCATACTTGGATCATCGAAAATGTGCCGCCCGCCCGCGCAAGAACGATCGGCAAAGACGCAGTGGAGGGATTCTGCGAACTGCTGTCGTACTTGTTCGCCGAGCAACAAGGTCTGGCGACTGGGAAATCAAACCTTCTCGCCAATCCCTACTCGCGCGGTCAGGTCCACCTTTTCATCGCCGCAAATCGCCAGTATGGCTTCGCGGATATTGTGGACTGGATGAAATCCGGTGAGGATCCACTGTTGGTCCGCGAGGATTTGGGCCGTTTGCGCCGGTTGGAAGAACTCCCCAAGACAAAAACCACCCCCGGCACCAAGCCGAACCCAAATGTTGTTACCCCCACCAATCTACCACCAAGGCTTTTGGCGAAGCTCGCCCTCCAAGGCATCACCTGGTCGAAAACCCAACCGATGGCGATTATCAATTACCATACATTCGGAACCATGGAGCAGGCGAGCGTCCGGCTGGCTTCGACGAATCAACAAATCCGCTGCCTCGAAATACGCACCAACTCCGTCCTGATTCAATTTGAGGACAGTGGGGTGAAGCAGGAACTGTTTTTGCCGGAGCAGTAAGCAGGATCAATCGTTCGGGATCCAGCCTTTCCCGGGAATATAGTCACGGCTGCCCGAGTGGGACTTACAACCCGCCACAGGGATCAGCATCACCGCGAGCAGAATCAAGGTGCAGATTTTCTTCATGGCAGCAGTTTAATGGAGATTGTCGGGACGGCAAGTTCGGTGCATCTTGGCCGCGTCGTTATGCCGGAGAAAACGAAGTCCCTCAAAGGCCAGTTGCTGCTGGATAGCGGCGAACTGCAGGGTTCATTTTTTCAGCGCACCGTCCTCCTGATCTGCGAGCACAACGCCGAGGGCGCCTTTGGTCTCATCTTAAACCGCACTTCCGGCAACAAGATCGGCGACGCCATCGTGGCCGATCTGCCGGACCCGTTAAAGGAAGGCCAGCTCTTTCTCGGCGGGCCGGTGCAGCCCACGGCATTGAGCTATCTTCATTCTGACAACCACATCCCCGACGCCACCGTGCTCCCGAATCTTAGTTTGGGGCATTCGCTGGACGCGCTGGTCGAGATTGGGGCATCACTATCGGCGGCCAGGAAGCTAAAGCTCTTCGCCGGTTATGCCGGCTGGAGCGCAGGTCAACTCGAGGGCGAAATGAAACGCAAGTCGTGGCTCACTTATCCAGCCTCGTTGGAACTCATCTTTGACACCCCACCGGAACAACTCTGGCCCCTGGTCCTCCGCCGCAAAGGCGGCTGGCGCAATCAACTGCTCGCCCAGTCGCCCGAAGACCTTTCATGGAACTAAGCTTGCGGGTCAACTGCCCCCGCCCCGCGGCAATTCCACCACAGCCAGCCCACCGCAATCCGCACACTCCCCCCTTGGAGCGGTGAACTGTGCATCACAACGCGGACAATAGCTGCGGCACGAAGCATCGGTGGGCACTGGGGCCCGCCCCAACTCGCCCGGGGCGAGGCCGTGCAACGTGAGAAATTCTTCCGCCGCCTTCAAGCAGGCGCAGCGGGAATACGCTTCCGTCGCAACCACCTCCGGCTGATCGCTAATCCCCCATGGCCGCGCGGGATGGCGGAGATCCAGCAGCACGCGACGCGCGAACGTCCGGAATTCGTTATCCGGCAGGAGCCGTCTCGCCACCGCCAGCGGATGAAAGTGTTCGAGCAGCGGACGCGACAACGCATCGTGCGCCCGCAAAGCCGAACTGGGCGCGAGCGCAATGGTAAGCGTGTGGGTGAATCGCTCGTCGGTCGCGTTGGGATAGAGCGCGCGATGGG
The DNA here is from genome assembly GCA_020848635.1 of Limisphaerales bacterium. GTDB lineage: Bacteria > Verrucomicrobiota > Verrucomicrobiia > Limisphaerales > JADLHS01 > JADLHS01. Next base: position 4,054 of record JADLHS010000548.1, on the reverse strand, counting down.
CACGGTAAAAAAGGGAGGCGGTGGCCACCGTGAGCGCCAGCAAACCCAACAGTAGCCCCAGCCAGGTCAGGCCGAAACCGAAATACCAGATCAGCCCAGGCACTATCACCACCAGATATACGAACAATGCGTTACTCAACCGACGCACGGCTGGGGTGCGGATTCGATATTCCTGCTGCCGTGATTCGATTGCCCGCTCGTCGAACATCGCGCGCAGCATTCCGGCAACGGCGGCTCCACGCAACGCAGGCGTCAACTTTGCCAGACGCTCCAGCTCCGCCTTCAGATGTCGCGCGAAACTCGGCGTGGCGGCGACCAGAAACAGCTCGCCATTGATAATCAGTTTTTTTCCATGCACCACCACGCCGTCTAATTGTTCCCACCGCAGAAAGCATCCGGTCTGTGCCGGTCGCCAGCCGGGATTGACGTTTGTTGCCACAAACGCCAGTACGCCATGGGGCGAAAAAGAAAGCGGCAGTTGATTTGCCACGAGTAGCGTGCCAAGCGGCGGCAGCGGCGCGGCAAGGATGAAACCGCCGTTGGGGTTACCCGCGAGCGCGCCGGGATGCACCACCCGCCAGTTCCCTCCCAGCCAGGTGACAAATGCGACCGAGCCACGGCGCAACCAGCCGGTACATTCCCAGACATACAACCCCGCCAGCACGAAGAACAGCAACTGCACATCGCTCATGGTGGGGCGGCGGATGGGTTCGGATCAGCTTTCGGATCGGTTCCCGGTGATCTTGTTCAATATTTTCTTGAAGAAGCTGGCGACCGCAACGATCGCCACAACAACCAGTTTCCAGGCTTTCTTGAAAAAGAGAATCACCGGCCCCAGCAATCCCAATTTGGCCGCGGCCACGGCCCCACCGCCAAGGATGAGCGCTCCGAGGCCATACTTCGCGATCTTGTCGCCGGGTTTGTATTCCGCATAGCTTTCTCCGGTTTGAAATGTGTGGTTGGCGAGTAGAGCGCTGAAAGCAGGCAGCGTCTTGGAAAATTCATCGGGGGCGCAAATTAGCACCACTTCCATCACGCCTTTGCGCCCGAGCAACCGGGTGTTATAATTCAGAATTTCCCGCCCCTCGCTGGTCGCACGGATGGCCCAGGTGAGATTGTGCGTGGTGGGATCATATTTCGGCGGCTGTTCCCAGCCGACAATGATGAGCGGAGGGTTGCCGTTGCGTTCGCGTTCCTTGTTACCCTCGTCGTTGCCGGCCTTGATGGCGGCGAGCAGTTTGTCCGGATCGAGTTGATCTTTCTCGTCATCCTTCACAAAGCCGATGTTGCTGAATTCGAAAATCACGGACCATGGGGCGTTGGTCGGATGCAGGAGGCCGAGTTCGTTCCCGCTCGTGGGCTCGCCGGAGGATGCCATGATGGCGCGCGTCGTCTTGCCGTCGAAGAAAGCGTAGCCGACCGGAAGTTCGATCTGCGCCACTTCGCCCAACTTGGCCGTGGCCGGACCTTCCAGCGCTTTGGGCTTCTTGCCAGGAGCATCTTGCGCAACCAGCGACACCGTGAGCAATGTGGTCGCCACGGCGGCGAGGAGGATTGTTTTTGGGGTGGTCATGATTTGTATTGGTTCAGGTCGTAGCGGCCCACGGTAATCGGGCCAACAATGACGGCAGTGGTTTACTCCCCGCCGGCTGCTGGCGTCAAGGTGATTGGAGTTGCCGGGGAGCTAACTGAACGATGGGTTTCGTCCAGCAGGCCGGGTTTGGGTTCATTTCCGCGCCGCGATTGATCGCACGGCCCAAACACGGTGCGAGTTTTGCCGTTGAGCAAAACCATTCCGCCCTCTACCTTTCCAACCCATGAATATCTTGGTCACGGGCGGTGCGGGATACATTGGCTCGGTTTGTGTCGAGGAACTGCTCAATGCCGGGCATCAAGTCACCGTTTTCGACAATCTCACCGAAGGCCATCGCTCCGCCGTGGATGCGCGCGCCAAATTTGTCCAGGGCTGCCTCAGCGACGTCGCGGCCGTCAAAAAAACCGTGGATAACGCCAAGGCCGAAGCCATACTGCACTTTGCCGCCAACGCGCTGGTCGGCGAGTCCATGACCAACCCGGCGAAATACTTTCGCAACAATGTCGCCTCCGGGTTGAACCTGGTGGACGCCGCGGTCGCGTGTGGCGTGAAGAAATTCGTGTTCAGTTCCACCTGCGCCACGTACGGGCCGCCCGACCAGGTGCCGATGACGGAGGACCTGCCGCAGCGCCCGATCAATCCCTACGGCGAATCCAAGCTGATGTTCGAGAAGATCCTATTGTGGTACCGGCAAATTCACGGGCTGGAGTTCGTCGCCTTCCGTTACTTCAACGCGGCCGGCGCAAGCGGGAAGTTTGGCGAGCACCATCGCATCGAGACCCATCTCATCCCGAACGTGCTCAAGGTGGCGCTCGGCCAGGTGGCGCAGTGCGAGATCTATGGCACGGACTATCCAACGCCCGACGGCACCTGCATCCGGGATTACATCCCCATTCGCGACCTCGCCCAGGCCCACATCCTCGGTCTCGCGCCGGGCAAGACCGGCTTCTACAACCTCGGCAATGGCGACGGCTACTCCGTACGCCAGGTCATCGAGACATGTGAGCAGATCACGGGCAAGAGAATTCCCGCCGTGGAAAAGCCGCGCCGCCCGGGCGACCCGCCCCGGCTCGTGGCCGCCGCCAACAAGGCGATTCGCGAACTTGGCTGGCAACCACAATTCCCCAAACTCGATGACATCGTCGCCACGGCTTGGGCGTGGCATAAGCAGCATCCCAACGGATATTCAAACTGAAAGCTTTGAGCCGAGGTTTGATGGTTGGCGCAAATCCTCCCCAAATCAAAAAGATTGAAATGCTGGCGGGTGCTTTTTAAGGTAACGGCATGAAATCCACTTTGCGCCTCCTCCTTCTATGTGGCCTGGCCGTTTCCACTACTTGGATCGCGTCCGCCGCCGACAAGTCCTACACGATCGCGGTCATTCCTAAAGGCACGACCCACGAGTTCTGGCAAGCCGTTCATGCCGGGGCGGTGAAGGCGCAACAGGAACTGGCGGAAAAAGGGATCAAGGTGGAGGTGATCTGGAAAGGCCCGCTGCGCGAAGACGATCGTGATCAACAAATTCAGGTCGTCGAGAATTTCATGACGCGACGGGTGGACGGCATTGTGTTGGCGCCGCTGGATTCGCAGGCGCTCGTCGCGCCGGTGGTCAATGCCGCCAAGCGGAAGATTCCCGTTGTCGTCTTTGACTCGGATTTGAAATCAGACAAACAGATCAGCTTCGTCGCCACGGACAATTTCAAGGGCGGAGTGATGGCTGCGGATTATCTCGCCAAGCTGCTGGGGGAGAAAGGCAACGTGATTTTGCTCCGGCTCGCCGTTGGCTCTGCCAGCACCGAGGCGCGCGAAGCAGGCTTCCTGGACACCCTGAAATCGAAATATCCCGGCATCAAAGTAATTTCCTCCGATCAATACGGCGGGGCAACGCGGGAGACGGCGTATCAAGCTTCGCAGAATTTGTTGAACCGTTATGGGCGCGAAGTGAATGGCATTTTTTGCCCGAACGAAACCACGGCGATCGGGATGACGAAAGCGTTACGCGACATTGGCAAAGCCGGCGGCAAGGTGAAAATGATTGGTTTTGATTCGGGCACGCAATCGGTGCTGGATTTGAAAAATGGCGATTTACAGGGTCTCGTCGTGCAAAACCCTCTGCTCATGGGTTATCTCGGCGTGATGACCCTCATGAAACACTTGCAAGGCGAGGCGATCGAAAAACGGGTGGATACCGGCGTGGTGCTCGCGACGCCGGAAAACATGGCCGAACCCAAGATTCAGGAATTGCTGCGTCCGCCGGCGGACAAATACCTGAAATAGCCAGCTTCCAAGACCAACAACCAACCCAGACACTGGGTGGTTTCGGCATTCGGCCATGTGTAATGCTACCCCGCCGGGCAAGACTCGCGAACTGGGTGTCAGATGTCGTCGCGCAGGTAGCAAATGATGGCAACCGCCGGACGGGAAAAGACGATCAACCTTGTTAGAATAACACCCAGCCGG
>JADLHS010000693.1 GCA_020848635.1 Limisphaerales bacterium | reverse complement strand
TGCTGGGCATGTCAGCCAATGCGCGGCGGCCCGTACGCTTTCATGGCCGGGTGACGCGGAATGTTCCGTTGTTCCGATTTACGCTCCGGGCGCTGGGGGAGGCGATTTGGTCAAACGACACCTGGGTTTCGCAGGGCGAATTCATGGGCTGGATTCTTGATCCGGTGATTACGGTGCATCCGGACCGGATCTTCTTTGAAGCGTTCAGCCAGGATCAGAGTGTCTATGCGATGGTCATCGCCAATCCCGAAATGTTCGCCACAGAAGGTGAGGTTATCACGGGCACGACGAACGTAGATTTCTCTGCGTGGTTGTGGGGTGCTCTCAATGAACTCCGCTCTAGCCGCGAAACTTGGCTGCGAGTCGGAGCGCAAGGATTTGAAGTCAAAACGAAAGGCGCGGGTGGACGTTTCGAGCAAAAGGTGGATTTACCAGACAACTGGGTGCGCGGTTTCCTGCAAGTGAGCGGCGCGATGGCCATGCCGGGCACGCGCCTCACCGTGAAGCCGGCTGACCTGCTCGCGGCAATTCGCTTCCTGCGTTACACCAAGGCGAAGGTATCGCCACGGGCACTTCGCTACGAATTCAGGCCGGGCGAGGATGCGCAGATCGTGCTCGAACCCTGGGAACACATTATCCGGTTGCGCGGGGCGGAACACAATTACACCGAGTCAAAAACCATCCGCACTTGGGGACGGCGCCGGTTGAATCTGATTGAGCCACTGCTGCCGTTCGCGACGAGCGTGGACATTTATCTGAAAGGCCGGGGTCTGCCGAGTTTTTACGTGGTGAAGTTGCCGGACCTGACCTTCGTGCTCGGGCTTTCAGGTTGGACCGAGCAGAATTGGACCAGCACGGGCAGTTTCGATTTGCTGAGCGATACGGCTCCCGTTGACGCCGGCTTGATCGAGCAGGTTCACCAACAACTGGCGAGTTGCTTCCATTTCTCACCGAAGGACCTCGCGACCGCGCTCAACCAGAAAACCGAAACCATCTGGCGCGCGTGCGAACGGCTATGTCGCCAGGGCCGAGCGATATTCGATGTCGAATCGCGCGACTTCCGGCATCGGGAATTGTTCGAGCAGCCGGTGGATGAAGCAAAGCTGTTTCCGCCCGACGAACGACTGGAGCGCGCCAAGGCATTGCTTGCTAGGAACGCCGTGCCGTTCGCGCGTTGCGAAC